>JBGUZF010000037.1:0-20929 GCA_045222795.1 Bacteroidales bacterium | reverse complement strand
ACCTACCTCACGCAGCCCGCTCCGCAGTATACCGAGAACGGTCCCGAGGGCATGGTGGACAATATCTACGGCAGCACCAACTACCGCATCGGCGGTTGGCAAGGCTGGCAGGGCGACATGGTGGCTGTGGTGGAGATGGACAACGAGAAGCAGGTGACGATGGCTGGCGTGAACTGCCTGGAGAACATGCGCAGCTGGATTTTCTACCCCAAGCGGGTGAAGATAGAGTACAGCCTCGACGGCAAGAACTGGGAGACCTACGGCACGGTGCCAGAGTTGCAGAAGGTGCCCAACAGTGAGAGCGACCAGAAGCGGCAGGGGGAGAGCACCACGCAGCTCTTCGCGGTGATGAAGACCGTCCGCGCCAAATACTTCAAGATAACTGCCGAGAACTACGGCCTGCTGCCCGACTGGCACATCAGCGCCGGCGAGCAGGCCTGGCTTTTTGTTGACGAAATAGTAATACTGTAATATGAAAAAGAAAGTTTTGATTGCCGTTATGGCCTTTGCCGCGCTGAGCCTTGCCTCGTGCGGCACCAAACTCTGCTACTGCTATGAGAACGGCCACGAGGAGGAGATGTACGTGAGCGAGGATGTGGCTTGCAGCGCCTACAGCACCAACCGCAAGGGCTGTGTGGAGCAGAACGAGCGCATGGACCCCAGCCAGATAGGGCAGGAGTACAAGAAATAGTTGGCAGTTGTCGGCCAAGCCGACGGCACACCAAGCGGTTAGCGGTTAGCAGTTGGCAGTTGGCAGTTGGCTGACGTGCTAGAGTATTAATATTGCGTTGGACACGGGGCGTTGGCCCTCGTGGTCGTGGCGACGGTTGTCGGAGGGATAGTTGACGATGCCGTCGTGAAGTCCGCCTTGCACATACATCGTGGAACTGCCTCCGCCGTCGAGGTTGATGGCATCGGTGCAGCCCATCCACAGCATTATACGTTCCAGTTCGGGAAGGGAGAGGCCTTCGGCTTGATGTTTGAAGCGTCCGTCGGCCACCACGAGCAGCACGGTGCCGTCTTTTTTGCGGCCAAGGGCCGTACGGTTGTGGCGGTGGGTGACGAAGGAGCGGTCGTCGCGTTGCTCCATCATTTTTCCGTCGCGTATCAGCATCGGGCCGGCGGTCATGATGTTGCTGTCGGGCATTGTGTTTTCCCACAGGCGACTGCTGTCGGGCACCACGAAGCGGATCTGTCCGCCGCTGAGAGCGAGGGTGGCGTACTGATAGTATTTGCGGTTCACATAGTCTTCCTTGCCGGGGGTGTTCTCGCCGACAGTGATGCCGTCGATGCGCAGGAAGCAGAGGGGGTTGCCTTTGTCCATGTCGAAGAAGGAACCGTTGACTGCTGCCAATGCCCCATGCCGTTGGGCCAGCAGTGATACCTCGGTGAGGTTGGTGTCGTAGACGAAGGCGAGACGGCGCGGCGACCCAGCGGGTATCTCGAGGACAAACAGATGCTGCGGCGAGCAGAAGAGTTCCCCTTCGCCGAAGTGGTAGCGCTTGAGGTTGAAGCCGTCGAGGCTGTCGACGCTCCATTCGGCATTCACCACGCGCAGCGAGTCGTTGCTATAGTCAATCTGTGCGCATGCCGACAGCGACAGCGAGAGGACGAGGATTATTGAGAAGAGGCGGTTCATTGTTTCTTTTTCTTTGCTTTCTTGGAGTGTCCGAAGAGCTCGGCCCACGAGTCGAAGTCTTTCGTCAGCTTGAGGCCGATACCTTGTTTGTAGGGCAGGTCGGTGCGGGTGTAGTCGTTGGTGTTGGTGCGGTTGTAGGCAAAGAGGTGGACGAGGGGCGAGATGCGGTAGCCGATGAGGGCGTCGAGGACGGTGCCGTTGGTGGTGGTCTCCAGCTCGCGGCCTTCGCCTCCGTAGCCGAGGGTGCTCTCGAGGTACCAGCGGCCCCAGTCTTTGCTGATGTTGACATCGAGCTGCTGGTTGGTGTAGTCGGTGGCGGCTTTGTAGTCGACGTTGATGTCGACAATCTGCACCATATCGGCCATCAGGGAGCCTACGGCAGAGGCTACGGTGCCTATACCGCCCGAGGCAGCATTGGCGCCGTTCTGGTCGGTGCCCGAGACATTGTAGAACTGGCCTAGCAGCAGCAGCGACACCGTCTGGTTGATCATGTCGCGCTCCGAATTGCGGTCGATGTAGGAGAAGACTTCGTCCTGCACGCTCTGGTCGGCATTGGGCAGTCGGAGGTCGAAGTTGATGGTGGGCTCCTGAAGGGTGCCGGCGATGGAGATGATATCGTCGACCTGGATGTATTTCTGTGTGTTGTCGATGGAGGAGAGTGAACCCGTGAGGGTGCTCAGGTTGGCACGCTGCGAATAGACAGCGCGGAGGTCGAAGCGGGCGTTGGGAAGCGAGCCGTTGAACGCTATATTGCTGCCGTTCTCGATGGAGAAGTTCTTCTCTATCAGCGAGAGCATACTGAGTTTCAGGTCGCCGTCGATAATTTCATAACTGCCTGTGACGAAGGGGTCGAGGCTGTGGTCGAGGAGTATGTGGAGGTCGCCGGACCCTGTGGCACCCACGGAGGCACGCAGCTCGGAGAAGTCCATAGGCAGGTTGAGCTGCAGGTCGGGGGTGATGGTGAGGTCGATGGTGATGTTAAGTGGGAGAGCCTGATTGCTTGTTTGCTTGGCTGTCTGATTGCTTGAGTATTGGTTGTCGGAGACGAAGGTGATGTAGTTCTGGGTCTTTACGTGCTTGAGGTTGGAGAGGGGCACGGTGAGGTTGCAGCCGGTGTTGGTGCGGGCACCGACATAGATGTCGAGGTCGTCGACGGGACCTGTGATGGTGGCATTGGCGGCGGCGAGCAGGGTGCCGTAGAAGTCGTCGCCCCGCCGCTGGTCGAGCAGCAGCAGGTTGTCGGTGGCAATGCCGAGGTCGAGCGTGATATTCTCCAGGTTGCTGTAGCGTATCTCGCCGTTGATGGTGGCCAGGTTGTTGCGCTGGTCGCGCAGAATGAAGTCGCCAAGCGAGATGGCGGCGTTGTTGAAGGTGATGTTGTCGTCGAAATAATAGGTCACTCCCGTGAGGTCGACCTTCAGCGCTCCGCCTTCAACCATAGCCTCGCCGAGGATGACGGGGTGGGAGAGGGTGCCCGAGATGTCGAAGTTGCCGTGCAGCACCCCTTCGAAGCGCGACGAGAAGGTCTTGAGGAAGGGAGCAGCAAGGGCAAGGTCGAAACTGTTGAAGCGGGCTGCGATGTTCAGCGCGGGGTCTTTCTCACCGAGACCTATCCAGCCGTTGGCGGCAATATGGTCGCTTCCGAGGTCGAGGTTCACGGTGCCCAGTTCGGCGTTCCATGTGCTGCGTACCGCTACGTCGCCCAAGGCCTGTTGGTTGACGATGCAGCTGTCGACCTTCAGGGCGGCGTTGAAGTAGGGGGTCTTGTTGAGCCCGTACATCTCGAAGTGGCCGCCGATTCTGCCCTCGACATCGAGAGGCGTCTCTTGCAGCAGCACCTGGCAGAGGCCGCCGAGGTTGAAGCGGTGGAAGTCGAGGATCAGGCGGTCGTCGTCGCGTCCACGCAGCGCCACTCCCGCCTCGATACTCTGGTCGCCGCTCGCCAGACTAATTCCCTCGCCAGTAATTCCAAGTTTACCGTTCACATCATCCCTCTTGCATCTCACATCTTCCATCTCGATTCTCCAGCGGGTGTCGCCTATATAGAAGTCGGGTCTCTCGACGGTGATTGCGCCGTCGGCCATACGCAGCATCAGGTCGCCGCGCGTGGGTGCCTGCTCTTCGCCCCAGAGGAGTTCGAGTATCGTATGTCGCGCATTGCTGCCGAGACTTGCCTCGAGTCGGCGCAGCAGGTTGATGGTGCCGACGTTGACCTCCTGCGACTCGAGGTCGATGATGTAGTTGGCTCCGGCGTTGCGGCTGCTGAGTCCGAAGTTGTCGAGCAGGATGGAACCAAGACGTATGGAGTCGCTGCGCAGCGCCAGTTTCAGCAGCTCGCGCTGGTTGTAGCTGCCGCTTAGGCGTGTGCCGGGGGCTATGTTGAGAGTGGAGCCTGCCTGCGGGAGCAGATGCCCTCGGTCGTTCCAGTTGGCGGTGAAGGTCAGTGTGCGGTCGGCTATCGAGGCCAGCTGCACGCTGTCGGGCGCTGTGGTCAGTGCCAGCTCTTCGGGCAACACCTGCGAGGCAAAATGGCGCACCATCAGCGGCAGGTCGGCATAGTTGAAGTGTCCGCCCGCCGTCAGGCTCAAGGGGTCGCTCTCGACACGCAGCCGCTTGTATTCTCCGCGACTGCGCACCTCGAGGTCGACACTTCCGAGGTCCATGCTGCCCTTGGCCAGTTGCAGGTGTGTCCCTGCAGCATTTACGCTGCCGTTGAGACTGTCGACAGTGTTGCCGCGAAGGTCTGCGTTGAGGTTTGTGGCCAGGTTGAACGGCAGGCCCGAGAGCACCGAATCGAGGGCGTAGAGTTCCACTCTTCCGGTGTACTTCTTTTCACCCATGTCGGCGGCAGCCTCGGCGCTGAAGGCCAGCAGCGAATCTCTGCAGCCGGCTTCGATGTTGAGGATGCTGTCGGCCATACGTGCTTTGACGAGGACGGGATTGACTTGACGACCCCGCAGCACGCTGTTCATCAGCTGCACCTCCAGCTCGCCGTTTTCAATGGAGAGTTGAGAATTGGAAGAGACTTCCGCCTCGCCGCTAAGGGCGAAGGCTGTGTGGCTGAGGTAGTCGCTGCCGAAGGGTGTGAGTCCGAGTCCGTCGCTGCCGGCATCGAGCAGCAGCTTGTAGCCACCGGCTGTCGGTGTGGCGTCGGCGTCGGCGTGGAGGTTGCCGAGGGCGCAGACGAGATTCAGATTGGCTGTAGAATGACGGTGCAATCCTCCTTCTACCGAGGCACCAAAGTCTATGTATCCGAGTTGGTCGAGACGCTGTGCGAGCTGCGGTGTGATGTATTGAGGCAGCATGGTGCGCAGGGTGGAGAGGTCGCTCTGCTCGAAGCGCAGGCCGAGGTGCGGGATGTCGACCTCCATGCTGTCGATTTTCTCAACCATACGCACCCTGCCCTCGACCGCCAACTGCGAGGCACGTCCGAAGTCGAGTCTCAGACCGTCGGTGTGGAGGTCGTTGACGGTGCCGTGGGCGGTGCCGCAGGGGTTTATCTGAGCCTCGATGCCCCACAGCACAGGTGCCCAATAGGCTACGTCGCTCATGGCCACAGAGGTGCCCTTGCGTATGTCGGCGCTGTGCATGACGGTGTTCAGATAGTCGTTCATCACCTCCCATCTGTCGTACTCAAGCAGTGCGTCGAGGGAGATATGGGTGCGCGGGGTTTCGACGATGAGGTCTTTGGCGCGTATCTCTTGTGGCGACACATGCACGGCGGCGCTTATCTTGTCGACCTTGAAGCCGGAGCGTTCCTCGGTGGAGAGGGTGACGATGCGGGCGGTGACATTGTCGTTGACGACATGGACGTCTTTAATGCGGGCACGGATGTCGTAGAACTCCATGTGCGGGATCTGCACGCCGTAGGGGTAGACAATCTTGCGTTTGTCGGGCAGGTCCATACGGTAGTGGACGTGGTTGAGGATTACGGTTCCCGCCTTCACGGTGAAGGTCTCGCCACGATGTTCCTTCTTCACCTTGCCGTTGGAGTAGTGGTCTATGATGAACTGCAGGTTGGTGTAGGGCTTGGGTCGGGTGCTGTCGGAGATAGAGGCGAAATGGTAGTAGGCGTTGGCGAGATAGAGGCGTTGGAGCTCGAGGGTGCCGACGTTGAGGCCGCCCTCTTTGATATTTCCACTCTTATATGGGAAGTGACGGAACTTGAGTTTCAGCGTTGCTGCGTCGAAGATGGTGTCGTTGTCGGGTGAGACGAGTAGTATGTTGTGTGCGGAGAGATGGTCCCAGGGAGTGACCTCGATGGAGCCTATGCGAACAGTGGCGCCCCACTCGCGCGAGAAATGCCTCCCGGCCGCCGCACCGATGTACGACTGCACCACCGAGTAGTTCACCGCCGCCACCGTCAGATAGACCAGCAGCAGCAGTGCAACCAGCACCCTCCATATTATATTCCATGCTTTTCGCATATCAATAATCTAATCTTTCACCTTTTCACTTTTTAACTTTTCACTTTTCATTTTTAACTTTTCATTTTTCACTTTTCACTTTTCATTTTTCACTTTTCACTTTTTACCTTATCAACAGCACCGTCCCCACCTCTGAGCGCACCGCTATTGGGTAGTCGATTGCGCGGTAGGTGAGTTTCCACACGTAGTTGCCCTGCTCGCACATTACGCCGTCGGTACGTCGGCCGTCCCAACCGGCAGCAGGATCGTCAGTCACATATACCAGCAAGCCTTCGCGGTTGTAGATGCGCAATTCGGCTTCAGTGACGCCTTGGGTGACAACCACAAAGCGGTTGTTGCTCTCCTCGCCGGGCGTAAAGATATTGGGCGCAAACACCGCCACCCTCAGCAATGGCAGCAGATGGATGGCTGTGTCGTAGCATTGGCCGTTGTATACCGAGAGTTCAAGTCCGACAGTGTCGCGTTTGTCCTCGGGCAGTTCTTCGAGAATTATCCTGTCGGTGAGGTGCCCCGAGTGGTCTGCCAGCACTCTGCCGCCAGCCCTCCATTGGCGCCACCACACTGCCGAATCCTCAGGATGTATGCTGCGCGGGTTGATGGAAGAGAGGTCCCATACCTCGAATTCCATCTCGTTGTACCGCAACGCCTCAGGCGTGTAGCGGAAATCGGCATGGGGGATGACTACTGGCCGCAGTTTTATCTCGCTGCTCACAGGGCATAGGGTTGTCACCCTGTAGTCCACTTCGGCAGTATAGGTCGTATAGGTCTCGGAAGGAACTACCGCGTGCCTATAGGTGGCCTCTGTCGGGAAACCGGCACCCGTCTCGTTTCTGTACTCGAACTCCTCGGAATAGAAGCGGCTGTATGGTACGTTGGTATGCAGGAGCAGCATATAACTGCCTTGGTCACACATTATGCTGTCGTCGAGTTGGAGCATGGGTTTCGCCAATTGTGTCAGGCTGATTGCCATCACCGAGTCGCAGGTGGTGGCTACCGAAGGCTTGGCGGGGTGGTGGAAGACGTGCGTCTGCAACGTATCGGTCAGGTAATAATGGAGGTGCTCCGTAGCGCCTTCGGCAAGCACTCCGGCATCGTCGTGTACCACTTGCCCACGCCAGGTGTAGGGCGAGTGCCAGCAGAAGGTGTCGGCCTCTTCCTCATAGGTGGCGTTGCGTATGGCGAGGTTGAGCCCGATGACGGAGTCGCACCCGCCAACGGTCGTAAGTGTGTCGACAGGACCGATGATATGGTGGCTGCCAACGGCGCCTACCTCTGTTATCGTGTCGCGGTAGAACCACTCACCGTGACGCCACTGGAGCGAGTCGCATTCGATGAGATAGTCGGTGTGGAAGTGTGTGTAGTCGACCGAGAGGGTCAGGTGCCGCACCGAGTCGCAGTAGATGGAGTAGGGGGCAAGGTGCACTGTATAAGGAGCCAGATGTGCGCCGGGCAGCAGTGTGCCGACGCCCGTGGTGTCGAAGGTCGCTGTCTGCATAAGGTAGCGGTAGGGCTCGGACGATGTAGTGCGATAGAGGGTGTCGGGGGTGTGGAACCAGTAGAAGGAGTCGCAGGAGTGTACTATGTCATAGGTGGCGGAGGTATCGCGTATCACGAGGGTCATCACCACCAACGAATCGACATTCTCTGCTCCACGCAGGTGCACGCTGTCTTTTATCACCTGCCAGCTGGCTCCGCGGACTCCTCCGCCTTCGTTGAAGACTGTCGTCAGCGGGGTGCCGTCGAGCATGTGTGTCCAGGTCATGGGCAGCGTGTTCTGGCAGATGACGGAGTCGATATATGTGCGGCGGTTGCACTGCAGGTGCAGTGTGCGCAGGCTGTCGCAGGAATATACAGCGTCGAGCAGGTGGGAATAGGTGCCTGTAGCCGTGTATAAACCGTCTTCGAAGGTGTAGGTGTCGCCGTCGTAGATGGTGTCGTAGTGGTGCTGGTGATGTGTGGGATAGACTTTCAGATGCAGGGTCCGCACGCTGTCGCAGGCATAACTGGATGTCGAAAGTTGGAAGTTGTAGGTGCCGGTAGTGGTAAAGACACTATCCTCGAAGTGGTAGCTGTGTGAGAGCCACTGTCCTGTCACCGAGGGCCAGAGACCGCTCTGCACCGTCCATTCTGCGTCGCATATAGTGTCGCTATAGTGCAGCATATATGACGGCAGTAGATGCAGGTGCAGCGAGGAGATGGAGTCGCACTGGTTGGCCGACTGCAGGTTGTCTGTGAAGGAGGTGTCGGTGGCAGTCACCGAGGCGGGCACCAGGGTATCGTTGGCGTGGTGGTAGCTGATGTTGTCCCAAGGTTGGTACATCGCTCTCTGCGGAGTACCCCACGTGTAGCTCTGATTGGCGCAGATGGTGTCGTAGAGGTGGTGGTCGTAGGTGGGATGCACCGTAAGCACCACGGTGGAGAGCGAGTCACAGCCTATGGAGCTGAAGAGCGAGTCGGTGTAGAGGATTGTATTCGCCACAAGGTTGTGTGTCACCGTCGGGTTGGGAGTCAGCAGGCTGTCGCTGAAGTAGTAGCTCTGGTTGTCGCAGATGGCTGCGGCCATTGTGTCGCGCTTGGTGTAGAGGGCGTTGTCATATACATTGAGGTCCACCTTCATGATGCTGTCGCACGAGTGTACGGTGTAACGGTGTATGGTGTAGCGCCCTGTGGTGGTACCGACTCCGAAAGCGGTATCACGCCAGCTGTATGGCAGCAGGAGGCTGCAGATATGGCGTGTGTCTAACATGTGGTATACCGGATGCACCGTCACCGTGTGGCTCACCGTCACCGTGCAGCCTACACTGTCGAGGGCCGTTGCCGTGAAGGTATGAGTGCCCGCTCCGTAGCTTGCGCTGTCCATCACCAGTCGGTAGGTGTACATACGGTGTGTGCCGATGTCGGCACTGTCTGCGCAGAGGAACCCGTTTGAAGCCGATATCAGCGAAACCACTCCGCGAAGCCACAGCGTGTCGGGGGCTGCATTCTGACAGCGTTCGGTCACTCCTGTTATCTCAAGTCCTGTGGGCGGGAACATCAGATTCAGCGGTATGTCGAGGGTGTCGAGACAGCGGTCGTCGGCGATACCGGTGATGAGCTGCACGTTGTATATGCCTTCGCTGTCGTAGTGATGTCCTGCGTTGTATGTGTTGGCTGTGTCGCCGTCACCGAAGAACCAGCGGGCCGTTTCCACACCTTCTCCCGTACCTACCGGCGTGACGCCGTCGGACGAGATGGTGCTCTGGTTGACGAAGGTGACATCCCAGCTGCAGGGGGCCAGCTGTACCTCATAGGTGGCAAGCGTTAGCGGCAGACGCACGCCTGCAAAAGCGCTCATAGTGAAGTAGCAGGTGGGATTGTCGACGAAGGCATTGTCGCAGAGATAGGTGATAAGGTTGTTCGACGGCACTATGATGCTCTGTTGTGTCGAGATGGTGCTGTCGCTGACCGAAGTGTACCAGCGATAGTTGAAACCGCTCGGAGCCGTTAACTCGTTCTCCGTCACCACTCCGCACTCCGACGTGTGGATGCTCTTGCGCATGCATTCCAACGTGAAGTAGGCGTAGCCGTAGTGCGAACCCTCGTTGCAGTCGCGCGTGGTGAGACGGATATATACCGTCTGGCCGGAATATGGTGTCATGTCGAGACCCACAGTGGTCCAGTCTTTCCACAGGACGCTGTTGGCGGCGAAGTTCCATCCCATCTGCCAGTTGGCTATAAAGTCGGCGCGGGCGCAGACGGAGTCGATGACGTGCATGTTACTGTCGAGCAGTTCGAGACTGAAACGCGGCTGGTCTGAGGCTGCGTGGTCGGGGTCCTGCAGCACGGCGGCATAGCGCATGATGAGCAGGTCGAAGTCGCGCGAGTCGACACTCAGACCGTAGACGAGGCTCTCGGCCTCGGGATGGTTGCTGTTGAAGGTCCAGTTGCCGAGACGCACGCTGGCAACGGCACCTGTCGGTATTGTGGCCAACTGTCCGCCGGTGCGTGGGTCGCGTTCGTCGAGGTCGTAATGCACCGTATGACGGCTCTGTGCCGACGCATAGCCGTAGTCTATCACGCCGGTGTTGGCGTAGGGATTGTTGTAGGTGCCGTAGAAGCACGAGGTATAGCTTGCCGCGAGGTTCGTGGGGTCTATACAGCCTGTGCCGCCTGCGGGGGTAAAGACTCGAACAGTGTCGTAGTAGTTGTTGGTGCAGTAGCCTGTGCTTTGGTCGCAGACGGCGCTGAAGGCAAAGCGGTAGTTGGTCAATGGCTCCAAGCCTCCTATCGTCGCCTGGCTCCACGAGCCGAAGCTGCTCACCGTCAGCTGACTGCTTGTCACTGTCCAGGAATTGCCGTCGTTGGGTATCACCGTCACGTTGATTGTCGGCGTACCTGTCTGTCGCCAGCGAAGGGTCACCTGCTGGGCCTCCACCTGTACCACCGTCATGCTGTTGGCTCCGCATTCGGCCACATGCAGGTCGTCGATCCAAAGTCGGTTCAATCCATCGCTGCCTTCGCAGCGCAGCGCCACGAACCATGCGCCATCGGGTGCGTCGCGCAGGTCTACAATCTTGCGCTCCCAGGTGTTGGTGGAGCCCACCATGAGACTCTGCAAGGGGTAGAAGCTCTCGGCATCTGCGGTGTTGAATATTACGCCCACCTCGAGACGGCTGGTGCTTGGGTTGCTGCTGTTGAGCCAGAGGCTAAGCGAAAGACCGTTGAGCGAGTCGAGTCCCAGGTCGGGCAGGATGGCCACCACCGAATGGCCTATCGTGGCATTCATATAGAGCGACTTCGCCGTCGTGTGGCTGCGGCTGCTCACAACCTTGACTTCCTGTGCTGATGTCATTGCTGTGGGCGACCGCCAGCCTGCGGGCAAGGCATTTGTGGTCTGGCTGTCGAAGGGCTCGCACCATCCCAGTGGCGGAGGTGCCGGCAGCGTGGTGATAGTCAGCGGCGCAGCGCATGTGACCTCGCCGCTGTCGCAAAGCATGTAAATGTCGTAAGTGGTGCCGTTGGCGAGGGTCAGCTCCATAGGCAGAGCGGGAACATGTACTGTTGTGCCGCTGCCTTGGGCGAAGCCCGCAGGCCCGTATTCTATCCATTCGGTCGACTCCCCGTTGCTGCAGTCGATGCTCACCTTGTTGTGGCGCACCAGCCTCACGCTGCCGCTAAGCGGCGTGAAGCAATGCTCGAGCGAGATGTCGGTCAATGTGGCGTTGTCACTGCCAGTAACCGGCAACAGCCTAAAAGCGAGGAAACGACCGCCGTCCGTGTAAGCCGACAAGGGCACCGAGTAGATTGTCGCTGCGCCGCCGCTGATAGTAATGGTGTCAATGGGACAGAATGTGCTGTCGACATTGCGCCAGCGTAGCGTACCTACCACTACATCTATCGTGTTACGGTTGGAGGTGCCGTAGAAACGCATTTTCAAGCCAGCAATGTCGGCATCGGCCAGTTCTGGTCCGCGCCATATTGGCGCATTGGCTGTCAATGTAGCATTGAGGCTGCAAAGGGGAGTCTGCGACAAGTGAGTGGTTGCCACTTCGGAGGCGGGATAGCACGATGCCTCAAGGCTGTCGGCCCTCAGGCTGAAGCTGTACATTGCATCGTCGTACAACCCCGTGATAAGCCAAGGAAGAGTGTCGGCACGCACCATAGTCTCCTGGTTGCCGACAATGTATGATATGTAGCACGGTTGGGCGGTGAATGCGTCCATTCCGTGCGGAACAGCAAGCACACTATTGTGTGTCGTCAAGATATAGTCGGCAAAAGGCACCGTCTGCAAAGCTACGGTGTCGAGATATATTTGTGTGGGAGCGTTGCCCGAGGCCTGGAAGGCGATATAATAGCCCGTGCCTGTATATCCGGCAAAGCTCATCGTGTGTTGTACGAAATCGTTGCTGGCTCCCGTCAGCGTCGCTACAGCTGTGAATGTCGATGCGTCAGTGGCATCGGTCATTACTCCGATTGCCAGAACCGATCCCGTCTGGGCTATACGGTAGCTGATGCGTGCAAACAGCAGGTTGACGCTGTCGATATTGATGATGGGCAGCACCATGTAGCGGCTCCCTCCGATACCATTGAGTGTGCGCCAGCCTGCCGGCAGTGCACCAGTGCCGTCGGCAGTAGTCTCGCCGGTGTTCACACTGCCGAAGGCTATCCCGCCCAGTTGCACACAGTATGGCGCCGCAATGCGTACTCCTGTGAGTATCTCAACGGGAGGTATGCAACTCTCGGTGGCGCTGTCGCATTGGTAGCTGAACGAATAGTGGGTGTTCATCGCAAGACCGGTAAGCACGTATGTCTGGCTGCTGACATGAACCAGGCTGTCGTTATGCCCGGCGGCGCTGCAGCGTATCCAATAGTCTATGCCAGACTCCTGCTGGGTGAATGTCACCTCGTCGTATGCTGTCAGTTCAGCCGTGGGCAGCGGACAGATGTGCAGATACACCGTCTGCAGTTCGCCGCCGTGGAACGAGATATAGTGGCGGTTGCCAACGAGTGTTGCATATTCCTGCAGGTGCACCACATGTTCTTCCCACAAACTGCTTTGCACTGTCGCAAGAGGTACGAAAGCCGAAGTGTCGTCCAATGTCGGCTGTACGCCGAGCAATACCGTGCCGCGCGAGACGAAGGTGACATATACGTCGCCCATGGTGTCGATAATCAGGCGAGGCATTGTGCGGCTGTTGCCCAGCGTGTACCACCCGTCCGATTCTGCGCTGTAGGCGTCGCAGTATGGGGCCGATATGTCGAGGTGCGTACGCAGCAAGGTGGGCTGGTCGCAGGTGGAGGCTCCTGCGGCGTCAAGCAGATAGAAATTGTACTGCGTGTACATCGACAGACCGCTAACCACGTATGGCGACGACTGTATGTGCAGCACTGTGCCGTTGCCTTGGGCAACTCCAAGCGGACATACCTCGAGCCAGAAGTCGGGGTTCTGTCCGGCAGGTGTTGTTACCTCAATCTCACTGCTGCTCAGCACGTGGTACGAGGGCTTAGGAACCTTCAGCACAACGAGGTCTGTAATCGAGGCGTCGCTGCTCTCATAGCGGAAAGCCACGTAGCGGTGCGTTGTCGGCAGCGTGTATTGGTTCAGGTGTAGTATCTGGTCGCTATATGCGGCAGTGCTTAGGGTTGCCAGCGGCAGGAACGAGGCGGTGTCGTCCAATGCGCTCATTAGGCCTATGGTGACGTTGCCGCGCGAGGTGAAGTAGAAATGCAGGCTGTCGAGGCTGCCGATAAGCATGTATGGCATCACCCTGTATCGTCCGTCGTAGTTCCACCCGGTGGGTTGCGAGGTGAGGTTGGTGCAGTAGGGCACATTGATGTCGAGATGGGTGCGCAGGGTTACCGACGGAGCACAGGTGCTGCCGGTTCCGTTGTCGATGACATAGAGGTCGTATTCGGTGTAGGGTGAGAGTCCTGTTATGATGTAGTGGGTGGTGTCCACATGAATTGCTGCCCCCGAAGTCTGCGAAGCGCCATGGACAACTACCCTCAGCCAGTAGTCGGCTGTATAGCCGTCGGGTAGCGTGGCTTCGATTTCGTGGCTGTTGAGGACATGGAACAGGGGCTGAGGTATGCTTTGCAGGGTCAGTTGTTGCAGGTAGCCGGTGGCACCCTCGAAGCGCAGGGCCACGAAGCGACCTGTGTCGGCATAGTTGTAGAGGTCGATGGCCGAACGCTGCCAAGTGTTTGGTTCGTCAGGATAGAGGGTGTCGATTGGCGTGAAGGTCGAAGGAGTTTGGTATTCGGTTAGCACCCCGATGACCAGCCGTCCTGCCGCTGCGGTGCGCCAGGTGAGCAACAACGTGGTGGTATTCACCGCCACATCAATCTCCGGCAGGTAGAGCATCGTGCCGGTAGTGAGTGTTCGGTTGCTGTTGATGCAGTAGGAGAGGGCTGTGGATGCTGGCAGAGAGGTGAAGCGGTAAGGCGTGCAGAAGCGTATGCTGGCGGTGTCGTAAAGGTAAATCTGATAGGTGGTGTTGGCGGCAGTGGGGCTGAGGAGCACGTGGCAACTATCCGATACTACCATGGTACCGCTGCCGGGGGTGAAGCCCTGCGGTCCCCACTCGACAATGTAGTGGCTGTTGCCTGCCGTGTTGTCCCAATAGACATGTTGCAGGTGACAACTGGTGCGGGTGTAGCGCAGTGCGTCGGGGCGTGCGTAGTCGGTTATCTGCAGGTGGTCGAGATAGATGTTACGGGTGCCCGACGTGGATACTGCACGTATGGCCAGGCGGGTTCCGCTGCTCGCCGGCAGCACTATGTTGTGGCTCTGCAGGACGGCGCTGTTCTGCAATGTGGTGAGGAGGGTGAAGTTGCCGTCGTCGTCGATGGAACCCAACTCGATGGTGCTGCTGCCTATGTCAGACGAGGAACCGAGTTTCACCTGTAGCCACACGTGCAGGCCTCCTAAGGTGCGTCCTACCGGCAAGAGCGGTAGGGAGACGATGCTGCCGGAGGTGGTAGCCTGCAGGTGGTAGAAGGTGCTGTCGGAACCTACCGAACGCTGGCGCGGGTAGGTGGCAGAGTTGCGCACCGCTACCGACCAGCCGTAGGGATGCAGGCCGCTGCCGTCGAACTCTTCGCAGTAGGGAATAGCGTGGCGGTAGCCGTAGGTTGCTGAGACAGGGGTGCAACTCATGCCACTCTGACAAAGGGCTCGGAGGGTGAAGATGTAGTTGCTGTCGGGCGAGAAGGTGAGCGCGCTGAGTGGCGGGTTGCCGCTTAGGGTGTCGTAGCGCGTGGAACCGTCATCGTCGTTGATTGTTGTCAGGATATACCCCGTCGGGGTGCCGAGGGCGCTGATGGTGAGCACGGCCCCTTCAGCGGAGAGACCCGTGACGGCGCATTCGGTGAAGCCGAGGTCATCGAGATACAAATGATAGCTGCCGCTGCCAGGGGCGAAGCGCAAGGCCACATAGCGCGTAGCGGGATTGCTGATGTCGACATAGTAGCGCTGCCAGGTGTCGAGAGCTTCGACGGTGACAGACCCCACAGCGGTGAACGAGGAGAGGTTGTCGGTGGAGTCGACGAGTCCTACTTGCAGACGTCCGCCTGCGGCGGCATCGGTATTGGTGCAATAGACTTGGAAGCCCACCACAGCATGCGTGCAGCCCTCGGGCAAGGGTTGCAGAACCATGGTGACAGGCGAAGAGGATGAGGCGTAGAAGTCAAGACTGCGGTTGCCACTGAAGGCATAGTTCGATGCTGTGCGGGGATAGGAGGTCGATGACCGACGCCATTCGGCAGGGAAGGAGTTAGTGCCGTAGTTGTCGAAATCGTAGCACACGGGGAACCCGACCATCGGCGCTGCAGGCTGCTGGTGGCTTATGCTGCCAGTGCCAAGTGAATAGGTGTGCTCGCAGCTGCACTGCACCGAGAAGGTGAAGTTGTAGTTCTGGTTTGGGTTCAGTCCCGTGATTGTGAAAGGCGACGTGGTGGCGTAATAGCTGCCGCCGTTCCAATAGACCCACACACCCTCGGCGCTGTAGCCGTTCCAAACGAAGGTGGCAGAGGTGGGTGTCGTTGACACTATGGTAGGATTATCGGCCATGCAGTGTTTCACGCATAGTTCGTCGATGCGGATCCACGCCGACGCCGTGCTGCCGGCACTATGGATAAGGCGCAAGGTCAGTATCCCCGTCACAAGTGACGATGCAGGCACCGAGAGTCGTTGGTACACCCAACTGCCGGAGAGGTAGTTGGCGAGATTGATTGTCGTCAGCGCTGTGAAGTCGCTGCTGTCGTTGAGGTTCTGCATGGTGCCAATCTGCAGCATTGCAGTTCCGCTGTACATCATGCGGAACTCAATCCACACTTCGGTCATATCCGAACAGATGCCTGTAGTGTCTATCTGCGGCATGGTCACCGAGGTGAACGCCGAAGCTTCAGTGCCAAGGTTCAGTTGCAGAGAGCGTCCGCTATAGCCCGACGTGGAGGAGTTCACGCTTCCGCCTATATTATGCGTGTACCAGCCCGAGGGGAAGCTGCTGCTGTTGAAGTTCTGGCAGTAGGACAGTCCCGTGGGCAACGGCAGCGTGACCTGTGTAGCAGTAAGTCTGTGGCAGCTGAAATCGCTGCTATCGCTGCATAGTGGCCACAACTCGACGGTGTAGTCGGTGGATGGGGTTAGACCCGTTATGGTATAACTGCCGCCGTCGGCAATGGTGGTTTGGTGACCACTGCTGTAACCCGTGCGGTACCACTCAATCATTACCTGTCCGCCGCCGCTCCATTGCACCTCCATCGAGGTGCTGCGGGGATTCTGTATCGACATGGTGGGCATCGGACAACTCTGCACCATCACCAGGTCGACATACATATAGCGGCTGCCGCTCGTTGTCGTATGTCGTATGGCCACATAGCGGTGATTGGCGGGAGTGCCGGCAAGCGACACTTCGTAGCGCCTCCAACCGCTGCTCTCTACAGTCCACTGACCGCGGGAGATGAATGTGGCGGGGTCAGTGGGGTCGCTCATAGTGCCAGCCTGCACCATACTGCCGGTATTGCTGCTGTAGGCGTAGAACGAGAGGTACTGACCCGCGAGGTCGGTCTCTTCAAACATCGGCGACACCGCTGTGGTACTACTCCCCGAAGTGGTGTAGAACTGCAAAGCCCGCGAGCCTTCATACACGGTGCCCGTTGTGCTCACGGGATAGTTGGCCCCGGGCATACGGTGCCAACCGTAAGGCAGCCCGCTGTTGGCGTAGTAGCTCTCCATTCCGCAACACAGAGGTGCAGTAGTGGGTTCCTCGAGGGTGTGTGCGGCCACCGTCAGCTGCTGGCAGTTCAAGGTTTGCCACTGACCGTTGGCCACTATGGTGAAAGTGTAGTTGCTGTTCGCATTGAGTCCATCGATGGTGCAGCTGTGACCCGTGGCTGTGGTGTCGTTGCCGTTCCAGTGTATCTGTACCGTCGTCGCCCCCTGCCACTCTATCTTTACGCTGTGGTTTGTCACCTCGCTGGTGGTCACTTCTGCCACCATTTCCTCTGCCAAGGCCAGATTGTCGATATACACAGTCCGCGACATTGACGGCGACACATATCGCAGAGCCACTATCCTTCCGCTGCCAGTGTAGCTGCCAAGGTTCAGCAGATATGTCTGTGTTGACGAGGCGGGGTGTATGCTGGCCAGCGGCGTGAATGATGATGCATTGCTGCGGTCGGTCATGATACCGGCTTCCACCGTGCTCTGCTCAGGACTGCTCGACGGACAGTAAGCCTCGATGCGTAGTATCAGCGGTGTCTGACTGAAGTCCACCACAGCCGTAGGCAGCGCCACCATGGTGCTGCTGCTCGAAGTGGAACTCATCTGCAGACGGTTCGACGAGTTGTACCAACTCACTGTAGGCTGTCCTGCAACAGCTGTCCAACCCACCGGCAGGCTTCCTGTCGAAGTGCTGGTGAAGTTCTCGCACCAACCGCCTGTCACATCGGCTCCGAGAGTGATAAAGGTGCCGTCGTCGGCAGGGCAACTTTGGGCGGATATGTCGTTGATGGCCGTCAGATTGTAACTATAACTTGTCCCTGCGGTGAGGCCAGTCAGCGTCACAGTGTTCACTCCGCCAACTATCACCTCGCCGTTCTGTCCGCCGCCCTGATATACCACCGACACGCTGTCGACCACTCCCTCAGTGGTCCATGTGAGGGTGGCTGTTGTGGCTGTTACGTCGGTCACACTGAACGATGTAACACTTCCTCGGCTCAGCCTTAGTTTGGTCACCGTCTGGTTTCCGCTCACTCGTTTCAACGCTATATAGTGACCCAACGCTTCCTGACCCGACAGCGACACGCTATGGCGCGTCGTGGTCGAGGTCGCCGAGATAGTACTCCCCACTTGGGTGAATGTCGATGCATTACCTTCGGCACTCATCAGTCCCACCTGCATCGTGCCGCTGCCGCTCACCTCGAAACTCACCAGCAGTCCCGTATAGTCAGCCTCCTCCAGATAGGGCAGGTTCCATAGTGCAGCACTGCTTGTGAGACTCACTGTCCCGTTATGGCAGTAGTCGGCCGTCAGGGCTCCGGTATTGGTCACAAACCATCCGCCGTAAATCCAGCAGCCCTGCACGCCGTCTTCGGTGCAGCGGATATAGTAGTCGTAGGTCGACCCCTGGTCCAGTCCGTTGAGCACCAATGGACTGGTGGCGGTGGAGACGGTCTGTGTGTTGGCGGTGCCGCGTTTGCGGTACTGTATGTCCACGCTGTCGCAGCCCGAGGTCCATGCTATCGTGGCGCCGTTGGCACGTTCGTCGTATGCGCTCACGCCACTCACCCCGCAGCGCGACACCTCGAGGTCGTCCACCCACGCCGACCGCTCGCCACTGCCGCCATGGCTGTAGCGTAGCGCCAGTCGCCGTCCGGTACCGATGGCCGCCACATTGACAGCGGAACGCTGCCATTCGCCGCTCGTCACCGTCACCGTCCCGTAGGACACAAAACTCGATGCATTGCCGCCGCCGTCCACACTGCCCACCTCGATGCTTCCGCTGGCGGAACCGTAGGCGGCAAAACTCACCACTACAGCACCTGTGTCGCTGAATGGAGGCAGGATGACCAAAGAATAGTTGCCATTGGCCACTGTGCCGGCAGCGTTCAGTCGCAAACTGCGCGAGCCACTGTGGTGTTGTGTGTTGTCGAGCCGCGGTGTGCTGTTGTAGCTCTTGCCCGCCACCCAGTCGGTGGGTAGCGTGCCCGTCATCTCGAAATCGGTGCAGTAGGGTAGGGGGTATTCCTGTGTGAATGTGTTGAAGCTTACAACACCGGCATTGCAGGCATCGTCGCAGGCTCCGCTCACCGTGTAGCTGTAGTAGCCGCCGGGTTCCAAACCGCTGACGGTGTATTGCCGTTTCCCGTTGACAAGGGTGCCGTCGGTAGGTCCGACGATGATTGAAGTCCCACTCGCAGGTTCAATCCTTACGTTGCCTATCCATTCCGGAACATCCCACTCGATGGTGGCCGTGGTCGAGGTGTAGTTTGCAAGTCCCACACCTGTCACTATGCAGCGTCCAATGTCGAAATCGTCCAACGTTATTGTCCCGCTGCCGATGGCGCGCAACACAAGGTAGCGTGCAGTGCCGGTATAGCGGTTCAACATCTTGGTAACACGGTGCCAACTGCCGACAGACGAAGGTATCACAGTATCTATAGGGGTAAGCTCCGACGCCTCCTCCGGATAGTTGGTCACGCACACCTCGAGCCTGCCTGCAGCACTGCTGGCATTCATCAGCGTAGTGAACATAAGGTTGCCTATAGGTACTACCGTGCCGTCGGTGAGGGCTATTATGGGTAGTACAGAACCAACGCCTCCGCTGCTGAGCTGCAGTGTGCCGCTGCCGAATACATCACAGTACATAAGTCCCAGGTGCGGACCGGCCAATGTGGTGCCGCTCACACTCTGGCTCACGCCAGGCTCCGTTTCGCCGTAGCACTGTGGCGTCAAGGTCAGTGTATAGGTGGTCGATGGTGTCAGACCTGTGATACGGTACGGACTGCTGACATCGTTGAATGTCAGTGGACTGCCTCCTCCTAATGGGGTTACCGTCAGGTTGGCGGTACCTTGCCCGATACTCGTCCAGTGCAGCGTCAGCTCGTCGCTGGCTCTGTGACTCACCCACAGGTTGTTCACCATACAACGCTCTACCATCATCTCATCGATGAATATCTTGTGCGCCGTACCCGTCTGCATGGGCTGCGACATCAGGAACGTCAGTCTGTCGCCCGTGCCGCTGTAACCACTGAAATCGACAGTGTAGGTGGTCCACACGTTCGATGTTGTAATTTCAATGACCTGTATCGTGTCGAACTCGAAGTTCGTCATGTAGTTCTCGCTTGCGCTGCTGCACACACCAACTGCTATCACAGCCCTCTCGCCGCTGCCCATCTGGTTGGCGCGCATCTTCACCGTCATGCGGATGCCGCTGGCCGGTTGGCTCAGTTTGCGTGCCCTAAGCACTGTGCGGTGAACCGTAGACTGTGTGCTGCCGCATGAAATCATCAATGCCCCGCTACCCTCAGAAACTGGCGAACTCACGATATGCGCCTTCATGGCGGGTTCGTCGAAGTTCTCCCACCGTTCCCAACACGTCGGAAGCGAGTCTGTGGTGTTGAAATTCTCATATAGTGGCAACCCCACGGGAGGACAGTTGCCCTGTCCCGCGGCTTCATTCGGTAGCCATATAAGCCCAATCAGGGCTGCGGTTAGTATGAAGAAGCGTTTTAAAAACGCTGATATATAGTTTTTTCTACTCATTAGTGTATAGTATATGCAATCTGCAAAGATACACATAATTTATAAATAATAAACATTAAATATTCAAAAATTGCTAATTTGTGACTTGAAGATTGCCGTTGGGTAGTCGATGGGTGGGTCTGTTCTTCAGTTGTTCTTCAGTCGTTCTTCAGTTGTTCTTCAGTGGATGACCGAAGAAATACCGAAGAAACACCGAAGAAATACCGAAGAAATGAGGGCGTTGGCAGGGAGTTGTAAGATTGTGCCTACTTGATAGATTTTTTCAAAATGTAATATATTGATACATAATGTTATATATTGATTTTATGCTTATTTTGTCTATTTTAGCATTTGAGGGGGTATATTTTTGTTTACTTTGCGTGGTACTATACTCAACAGGCAGACCCGTATACGAGTTGTATTTGAAAATATTTTTGATTATTTATTGCTGAATTACAGTAGTTTGTATTTGCAAAATAAATTTTTTTGAAAAAATATTTTGCCAGTAAAGAAAAAGGTTGTACTTTTGCACCCGTTTTCGTCCAAAACGGAACGCGAGAAATTTGAAATGATGAGAAGATAGAGATAGCGTGTGTCAATCATTATATATAAGGTATGATGAGGACACGAAGACGA
>JBGUZF010000036.1:0-9797 GCA_045222795.1 Bacteroidales bacterium | reverse complement strand
GGTGTGGATTAAACTCTGCGGCAAGAGTTGGAAGTGGTACATCTACTTCATCATTCCCGCCATCAACGTCTTCGTCTTCCTGCTGCTGGTGGTGGAGACTGCCAAGGTTTTACGCCGCTACGGCTTCTGGGAGCAGACCTTCGCGGTAATCTTCCCGTGGATATACCTGCCGATATTGGGACTCAACGGCAAGATGGAGTACCATGACCCCGCGGTGGAGCCCCCCGCAAAGGTGAGTGAGGGACGCGACTGGCTTGATGCCATAGTGTTCGCCATCATCGCCGCTGTGATTATCCGTGGCAACATCTTCGAACTGTACAACATCCCCTCGTCGAGTATGGAGAAGAGCCTGCTGGTGGGCGACTACCTGCTGGTGAGCAAACTTGCCTATGGTCCGCGAGTCGAGATGACGCCGTTGAGCCTGCCGCTGATGCACAACACCGTGCCGCTCATCGGAGCCAAGTCGTACATAGGCTGGCCGCAGCTGCCGTACCACCGCTACCCAGGCTATTCCAAGGTGCAGCGTTACGACGCTGTGGTATTCAACTTCCCCGCTGGCGATACCGTACTGGCGGCTTTTCCCGGCGGACAGTACACCTACTACCAGGCCATCGAGGAGTTCGGTCGTGAGGCTGTACAGGATGGCAATGTGGTGATCAACCTCGGCGAGGGCCCTGTAAGGCTGGGCAAACCCTTCGCACGGCCCGTGAACAAGCGCGAGAACTATATCAAGCGCTGCATAGGCATGCCAGGCGAAGATCTGCAGGTGATAGACCAGGTGGTGCACATCAACGGCAAACCCATTAAGACTCCTGCTGACGCGCAGACGGGTTATGCTGTGACTTTCATGCCCTACACCAACTACCAGAAGCTGTTGGACAAATACGGCGTGAGTGGCGAAGACATCCACAGCCTGCCGTATGCGGGCTATGTGCCGCTGACGGAAGAGATGGCCGCGCGGCTGAAGAAGAGCGAGAATGTTGCCTCGCTGGAGTGCCTCGTGGAGCCTGCCGACCCTGAGAAAGGCCGCACGCTGTTCCCCTTCGTCGTGGGTAACGCGCAGAGTGTGGATAACTTCGGACCCGTGCATATCCCCGCCAAGGGCGAGGTGCTGCAGCTGACTCTGGAGAACCTGCCGATGTACCGCCGCGTCATCACCACCTATGAGGGCAACACCGTGGAGGTGAAGGATGGCAAGATATACATCAACGGCGAGCAGACCGACAGCTATACCGTGAAGCAGAACTACTACTGGATGATGGGCGACAACCGCCACAACAGTCAGGACAGCCGCTACTGGGGCTTTGTGCCAGAGGACCATATAGTGGGCAAAGCCCGCTGGGTGCTCTGGAGCAAAGACAAAGACCACGGCGGCATACGCTGGAAGAGATGTTTGAAGAACGCGAGTGCGTTCTAAAGTATATTGAAAATGGAAGTTAAAGAAGTTAGAGAAGTTAAAGAAGTTAAGACGATAGCTACGGCAGACAACATATTGCGACAGAATCAATTGTCTTAACTACTTGACTACTTAACTACTTAACTCCTAAATAAAAGACTATGGACGAAATAGAAGATATCAACTCCATCGACGAAGAGCCTATCGAGGAGCCCATTCAGGAAGAAGAGGGCGAAGGCAGTACCATGTCGCTGGGCAACATGTTCAAGGACTACTGGATCGACTACGCCTCTGATGTGATACTCGACCGCTCGGTGCCCGACATCGACGACGGCCTGAAGCCCGTGCAGCGCCGCATCCTCCACGCCATGAAGGAGACCGACGACGGTCGCTACACCAAGGTGGCCAATATCGTTGGTAACACCATGCAGTACCACCCCCACGGCGACATGAGCATCAAGGATGCCCTTGTCAACATGGGCCAGAAAGAGTTGCTGATAGACACCCAGGGTAACTGGGGCAATATACTCACCGGTGACGATGCCGCCGCCGGCCGTTACATCGAGGCCCGCCTGTCGAAGTTCGCCAAGGACGTGGTGTTCAACCCCAAGACCACACAGTGGAAGCCCAGCTACGACGGACGCAAGCAGGAACCCGTGACGCTGCCCATCAAGTTCCCCCTGCTGCTGGCACAGGGCACCAAAGGCATCGCTGTGACGCTCACCAGCGTCATCATGCCCTACAACTTCTGCGAACTGCTCGAGAGCAGCATCAAGATACTGCAGAATGTGCCTTTCGAGATATACCCCGACTTCCCTACAGGTGGCCTCATCGACGTCTCGCGCTACAACGACGCCGCCGTCGGCGGCCGTCTGCGCATCCGTGCCAAGATGCACTACGACGAGAAGCGCAAGGCCATCGTCATCACCGAACTGCCCTATACCGTCACCACCGACGTGCTCATCAGCAGTATCCTCACCGCCAACGACAAGGGCAAGATAAAGATTAAGAAGGTCGACGACAACACCGCCGCCGAGGTTGAGATAGTGGTCTACCTGCCATCGGGCGTAAGTCCCGACCAGACCATCGACGCCCTCTACGCCTTCACCTCATGCCAGATAAGTTTCTCGCCGCAGACCTGCGTCATCGTCGACGACAAGCCCGTCTTCATGACCGCCAGCGACATTCTGCGTCACAACACCTTCCGCACCCGCGACCTTCTGCGTCAGGAACTCGAGATACAGCTCGGCGAGCTGGAGGACCGCTGGCATTGGGTATCCCTTGAGAAGATATTCTTCGAGAAGGGCATCTACAAGAAGATGGAGAAGAAAGACAGCAAGACGTGGGACGAGCAGGTGGACGAGATGCTGGCGGCATTTGGTCCGTACAAGAAGAAGTTCAAACGCGAGATTACGCGTGAGGACGTGCTCAAGCTCACTGAGAAGCCCGTCCGCAAGATCTCCAAGTTCGACATCAAGAAGGCTGCCGAGGAGATCGAGACCATCGAGATGACCATCGATGAGGTGAAAAATCACCTCGAGCACCTCACCGACTACGCCATACGCTACTTCCAGGATATCCTGAAGAAATATGGCAAGGGTCGCGAGCGCCGCACCGAGATACGCAACTTCGACGACATTGAGGCCACTCAGGTGGCTATCGCCAACGAGAAGCTCTACGTCAACTACCAGACGGGCTTCGTGGGCTGGGGCCTCAAGCGCGAGGAAGGTGTCGAGGTGGCCTGCGAGTGCTCGCGGATGGACGACATCATTGCTTTCCGCCGCGACGGCACAATGATGGTCTCCAAGGTGCAGGAGAAGGGCTTCGTGGGCTCGAAAGACTGCAAGGAGCTGCTCTTCGTCAGCGTCTTCCGCAAGCGCGACGAGCGCACCGTCTACAACCTTATCTATCGCGACGGCGCCAGTGGCTACGCCATGGTGAAGCGCTTCAGCGTCACCAGCATCACGCGTGACAAAGACTATGACCTCACTAAAGGCACGAAGAACAGCCGTGTGCTCTACTTCACCGCCAACCCCAACGGCGAGGCCGAGGTGGTCACCGTCCACCATGTCAGCAGTCCCAAACTCAAGAAGGTCTCCTTCGAGTTCGACTTCAAGACCCTCGCCATCAAGGGCCGCGATGCCATGGGTAACATACTTACCCGCAACCCTGTGCGTTCCATCAACCTAAAGGATGAAGGTGTCAGCACCCTCTCAGCCCGCAAGATTTGGTTCGACGAGAGTGTGAAGCGTCTTAATGTCAGCGAAGCTGGACGCTACCTCGGCGAGTTCCACGGCACTGACAAGATACTGGCCCTCATGCAGAGCGGCGGTTACCGCACCACCTCCTTCGACCTTGCCAACCACTACGACGACGACCTCGTCGAACTGCGCAAGTTCCGCCCCGACCAGCCTGTCACCGTGCTCTACCGCTCACCAGACGGCTATCCCTACCTCAAGCGATTCATCCCCGAAGCCACCGATCGCAAGGCACCCTTCCTCGACGACGACGGTAGTACTCTCCTCGAACTCAACTTCGACTTCTTCCCCCGCCTTGAGGTGGTATACACCGAAGACAGCGGCAAGAAGATACAGAGTGAGATTATCGAGGTCGAGGACTTCATCGCAGTCAAGAGCAACAAGGCCCGCGGCAAGCGCATCACTACCTTCGCCGTGGAGAAGTTCAACTGGCTCGCGCCGTTGAAGCCCGACCCCGAACAGAGTGAGGAGTTGGAAGTTGGTAGTGAGGAGTTGAGTCCTGCCGACAACGACCGTCAGGGTTTCGCCGAAGGAACACAAACACAACTGTTTTAGTATTAAACTGTGAGCTGTAAGCTGTAAGTGCCCAGCCCCACTTAAAACTTAAAGCTTAAAACTTAAAACTAAATATGAAGATATTAGTCATTCTGCCGCGCTTCCCGTACTCCCTCGACAAGGGCGACAAACTTCGCGCCTACCATCAGATAGTCGAGCTTTCCAAGCGCCACGAGATATACCTCTTCTGCGTCAGCCACTGCCGTGTGGCCGAGGAGAACATCAAGGCCCTCGAGCCCTACTGCCGCGAGATACGCGTCGTGCGGCTCAACCTGCTTGTCTGCGTCCTCAACATCGTGTGCAACTGGTTCGCATCCAAGTCGCTCCAGATGGGCTACTGGAACACCGGCCGCTCCAAGCGCCTCTGCCGCAAGTTTGCCGCCGAGGTGCAGCCAGACGTGGTATACAATCAGATGGTGCGCACCATGCCCCTGGCGGCACGCCTGCCGTTCCCAAAGGTGATGGACTTCCAAGACGCCCTCTCCATGAATACCGAGCGCCGCATGGAGCAGACCACAGGCTTCTGGCACTATGTGCTGCACTACGAGTTCAAGATGCTCCGCTCGTCCGAGTACAACGCTTTCTCATTCTTCGACGGTCTCACCATCATCAGCGAGACTGACAGCGAGGCCATTCCCCACAAGAAGAACGGCGAGATACGCATAGTCACCAACGGCGTCGACACCGACTACTTCAATACTACCCACTACCCACTACCCACTACCCACTCAATATGTTTCTGCGGCAACATGTCCTACGCCCCCAACGTCGACGCTGCCTGCTTCCTCGTCCGCGAGGTGATGCCCTTGGTGTGGGAGTATTGTCCCTATGCTACTGTGCTGATTGCCGGTGCCGATCCCACGCCCGCAGTACGGGCGTTGGCTTCCAAGGCATTGAAACCCCAGAAGGTAACGGTTAGCGGACGTATGCCCGACATCCGCGACGCCTACGCCTCGTCGCAGGTCTTTGTGGCCCCTATGCGCATAGGCAGTGGCTTGCAGAACAAGCTGCTCGAGGCAATGGCTATGCAGAAGCCGTGCGTCACGACAAGCCTGGCCAATGCCGCCCTTGGTGCAACATCGGGCGACCAGCTGTTTGTCGGCGACAGCAAGGAAGATTTGGCCCACTGGATTTGTCTGCTTCTCGGTTCAGAAGATGTACGTACTCGCATTGCTGAGGAAGGCAATCGTTTCGTCCAGCAGCACTACTCCTGGCCCGCCGCCGTGCAACCACTAGAAGACTTGTTGAATGCAGTGGTCGCCAAATAAGCAGGGTAAGTTCCGCAATAGTATTGGCGAAGAGTCTGCAAAAAGACCGTCGCCGCAGGAACGCAACACATTCAGCACCGACGTGGTGCCCGAGAAGGCCATCCTCGTCGCCGTCTGCCCGTCGGGACAGACCCTGGAGCGCACCGAGGAATACCTCGCCGAGCTGGCCTTCCTTCTCGAGACCGCTGGCGGCATCTGTGTCAAGAAGGTGATACAGAAACTCGAGCGGCCCGACACCCGCACCTATATCGGCTCCGGCAAGCTCGAGGAACTCAAGGAATATAAGAACGCCCTCGAGGTTGACTTCATCGTTGTCGACGACGAGCTGTCGCCAGCGCAGCTCCGCAACCTCGAAAAGGAGATGGAGTGCCGCATTCTCGACCGCACCACCCTTATCCTCGACATCTTCGCCAAGCGCGCCCGCACCTCGACGGCCAAGACGCAGGTGGAGCTGGCGCAGCTGCAGTATATGCTGCCGCGCCTCACACGTATGTGGACCCACCTTGAGCGCCAGCGCGGCGGCATCGGCATGCGCGGCCCCGGCGAGACTCAGATAGAGACCGACCGCCGCCTCATCAAGGAGAAGATATCGCTACTCCGCCAGCAGCTCGCTTCCATCGACAAGCAGAAGACCCTCCAGCGCAAGAACCGCGAGAGCCTCGTGCGTGTGGCACTGGTGGGCTATACCAACGTCGGCAAGAGCACCCTGATGAACCTGCTCTCCAAGAGCGACGTCTTCGCCGAGAACAAGCTCTTCGCCACCCTCGACACCACCGTCCGCAAGGTAGTCATCGGTAACCTGCCGTTCCTCCTCACCGACACAGTCGGCTTCATCCGCAAGCTGCCCACACAGCTTGTGGAGAGCTTCAAGAGCACCCTCGACGAAGTCGTCGAGGCCGACCTTCTGCTGCATGTCGTCGACCTCTCGCACCCCGACCACGAGGAGCAGATAGCCGCCGTCAACCGCACCCTTGCCGACATCGGTGCCGCCGACAAGCCCACCATATTGGTATATAACAAGATCGACGCTGTGCCAAAGGAAGACGACGAAGAGGAGCCTGTGGTGTATGAGAATACGGCGAACAAGCTTTTTATATCAGCGGCAGAGAAGAAGAACATCGATGCGCTGCGCGACACCCTCTACAATGAGGTGTCGCGAATCCACGCAATACGTTATCCGTATAACAATTTCCTTTACTGATTGTGCAGGTGGTCGTAGACCAGCTGGGCTTTGGCGGGACCGATGGCGGCGGAGAGGTCGTCGAGGGTCTGCAGTGAGATTTGCTTGACGCTGCCGAAGCGGAGCAGCAGGTCGTGGGCGGTCTTCTCGCCGATACCGGGAATGTCGGTGAGAGAGGTGCGGAAAGTACCCTTCGAGCGCTTGTCTTTGTGGAAGGTGATGGCGAAGCGGTGCACCTCGTTCTGTATCTGCTCCAACAGATGGAAAACAGCGTCGGTGGGTTTGAGTTGAACAACGACGATGTCGTTGTGAAGTGAAGAGTTTAAGAGGTGAAGAGGTGAAGAGTTGTCGAGGACTCTTTGACTTTTCGACTCTTTGACTTTTCGACTCTCTGTGAAGCAGAGCAACTCGTTGGTGCGGTGGCGGTCGTCCTTGGCGAGGCCGGCGATGGGGATGCCGAGGTGCAGACGGTCTACTATTACCTCGCGGGCCACATGCATCTGTCCTTCGCCACCGTCGACGATGAGCAGGTCGGGCAGCGGCTTGCCCTCGGCAGCGAGACGGCTGTAGCGCCGCTCAATGACTTCGGCCATCGAGGCGTAGTCGTCGGGTCCCTCCACTCCTTTTATGTTGAACTTGCGGTATTCGTTGCGGTTGGGCTTGCCGGCGCTGAAGCGCACCATGCCTGCCACGGGGTAGGCGCCCTGTAGGTTGCTGTTGTCGAAGCACTCTATCTCCATGGGCAGGGTGGGGAGCTGCAGGGCGCGCTGCAACCTCTCGAGTACCTTCACCGCCTGTGGGGCTGCGTCGCCCTGCGTCAGGGCACGCTGGTGGCGGCACTGCTTCTGATAGCTCTCCACATTGCGGAGCGAGAGTTCGAGAAGATTGCGGCGGTCGCCCTTCGGTTCGTAGGTCTGCTTGAGGTACTCCTCGGGCAGTTCGGGAACGGCGAAGGGCAGGATGACCTCGCCGGCGGTGCTCTGCGACTGCTGGTGATATGTGGGGATGGCGGTGGCGAGCAGCTCGGCATCGCTCTCGTCGAGCTGTTTCTTTATCTCGTTGCAGATGCTGTAGATGATGGCGCCGTGCTTCACACGCATGAAACTGACGTATGCGTAGTGTTCGTCGCTGAGGATGGAGACCACGTCGACGTCGGCCACGCGGGTGTCGACCACCGTGGAACGGCTCTGGTATTCCTCCAGCAGGTGCAGCTTGCGTTTTATTATCTCTGCCTCCTCGAAGCGCAAGTCCTCGGCGGCGGCGTACATCTGGCGTTTCATCTCGTCTAGTATGTCGCCGAAGTCGCCTTTGAGGATGCGTCGTATGTTCTCGATGGTGGCGAGGTAGTCCTCGCGGCTCTGCAGACCGGCGCAGGGGGCGCCACAGAGGCCTATCTGGTGTTTCATGCAGGGACGCTTGCCCATGTGATCGCATGTGCGATATTGGAAGAGTGAGCGTATGATGTCCTGTAGTTCGCGGAGTATACGACCGTTGGGGTAGGGACCGAAGTACTGCCCTTTGATGTTGTGACGGCGTGTGTAGAGCAGGCGTGGATACTCCTCGTCGGTGATGCACAGGTAGGGATAGGACTTGTCGTCCTTGAGCATCGAGTTGTAGCGCGGCTGATAGCGTTTGATGAGGCTGTTCTCGAGGAGCAGGGCGTCGACCTCGGTGGCGACGACGGTGACGCGGATATCGTAGATGTTGCGCACAAGCATCTTTATCTTGGCGCTCTTGTCGTCGTAGTGGGAGAAATAGGATGAGACACGCTTCTGCAGGTTGCGGGCCTTGCCGACGTAGATGACCTTGCCGTCGGCGTCGAGGTGCTGGTAGACGCCTGGGTTCTCGGGGATAGTCTTCAGACGGAGGGCTATCCTGTCGATATTGGGGTTGATGGAGGCGTCAATCATGCTATTTCTAGTTTTAAGTATTAAGCTGTAAGTTTTAAGTGGCTTGCGCAGTTTTATGGCGCGTCATCCACTTAAAACTTACAGCTTACAGTTCACAGTTTATAACTCGTAGTCCAGCGGTGCCTTGCTAATGGTGACGTGAATGGAGCGGATGCCTTCGAGGTCGTACTGCGAGGTGGTCTGGCCTATCTCCATGCGGTGGGTGCCGGTGCTGTTGAAACTGAAGAAGGCGCGTATGCGGCGGTTGGCAGTGCGCAGGGTGCTGTTGGGTAGCATCTCGCCGCGCCAGCGGCCGTTCTCGGTGAAGGGCACCTCAGCATAGAATGAGCGCTGCTCGCCGGCAGGAGAGTAGATGTTGAAGAGTAGCGGTACAGTCTGGTAGCGATAGACGGCGGTGTCGATGACGGCGGTGACGTCGATATTGTAGTAGTCCTCTATGTTGCCGACGTTGACCTCGAAGACCTCGGGCGTGAAGCGGTTCCAGACACCATTGTCGAAAGTTCGCTCGTCGTCGAGGATACTCTTATTGGTGCATGAGCACAGCAACAAAGTACTTATTATGGCAAATAATATCTTCTTCATTTAAACTCTTTAGCTCTTAAACTTTTCAACTCTTTAACTCCTTTTTATCAGTTCCTGCATTATCTGCACCGCGTTGGTGGCGGCGCCTTTGCGTATGTTGTCGGCGCAGACCCATAGGTTGAGGCTGTTGGGCTGCGAGGGGTCGCGGCGCACACGGCCCACCCATACCTCGTCGCGGTGTTGCGATAGGATGGGCATGGGGTATTTGTTCTGGGCAGGGGCGTCGTAGAGTATCACTCCCGGAGTGGCTGCTATGAGGCGGCGCACCTCGTCGAGGTCGTAGTCCTTGAGCAGTTCCACATTCACCGCCTCGCTGTGGCCGCCGACGACGGGCACACGCACCACCGTGGCGGTGATGGCTATCGAGGGGTCGGCGAAGATCTTGCGGGTCTCGTCGACGAGCTTCTGTTCCTCGGTGGTGTAGCCGTCTGGCAGGAAGTCGCCGCCGTGGGGGAAGAGGTTGCGATGTATCGCGTAAGGATAAGCCATCTCTTCAGGCGTTATGCCCTGCTCTTCGGCCTCCAGTTGTCGCACGGCCTTGATGCCGGTGCCGGTGATGCTCTGGTAGGTGGAGATGACGAGTCGGCGTATGCCGTATTCGCGCTCGAGGGCCGAGATGGCTAGCACCATCTGGATGGTCGAGCAGTT
>JBGUZF010000035.1:0-15588 GCA_045222795.1 Bacteroidales bacterium | reverse complement strand
TTCGCCCTCGCAGAAGAGCTCTACGCTGTCGGCTACGGCGGGCACCAGACAGCATTCGCCCACATGCAGCGGCACGATGGTCTCCATGCTCTTCACCGCCGCCAGACCGTCGACGCAGAGGTATAAGACGAAGGTGTCAATGTCCTCGAGGTTCTTGTGTATCGGCGTATTGAAAGGTATCAGTCGCGTTATGAAATAGGGGCAGGCGGCGATGGTCGTCGTCTCGTTGAGGTGTGCATGGTAGTGGGTATGTGCATGTGCGGGTCCTCCCGCAGAGGATGATATGCCACTGAAATCGATGGCGTCCATAGCTTCGGCGGTATGCAGTTGGCGTTTTTTGCCGTCCTTGTCCACACGGTCGTAGTCGTAGATGCGGTAGGTGCAGTCGGAGGTCTGCTGTATTTCGGCGACCATGAGGCCTTTGCCGAGGGCGTGGACGCGGCCGGCGGGTATGAAGTAGACGTCGCCGGGCTCGGGCTCTTCGGCGTGGAGCAGATCGGTGAGGTGGCCGCTGTTGAGGGCTGCGGTGTACTCCTCGGGTGTGGTGTCGCGGCGGAAGCCGCTGATGAGCTGCGACCCTGGGTCGGCCTGCATCACGTACCACATCTCGGTCTTGCCCTGCGGCATGCCGCGGCGCTGCGCCAGCTCGTCGTCGGGGTGCACCTGTATGGAGAGGTCGCGCGCGGCGTCGATGAGCTTCACCAGCAGGGGGAACTCGGTGCCGTAGCGGTTGAAGACGCGGTCGCCCACCAGGTCGCCCATATAAATCTCGATAGCTTCGTTAAGTGTGTTCTCGGCGAGGAAGCCGTTGGCTATGACGCTCTCGTGGCCTTCGACCGACGAGAGTGCCCACAGCTCGCCGCAGTTGGGCAGCGGGTCGTAGTTGAAGCCATAGTCTTTCAGACGGTTGCCGCCCCAGATGACGTTCTTGAAGAGGGGCAGGAACTTTAATGGATAAATCATTTTTTAGTTTTAAGTTTTAAGCTGTGAGTTTTAAATGTGGGCGGTGCCGTCGGGGTGCGGCAGACGCTTGTCTGAGTTTTAAGTATTAAGCTGTAAGCTTTAAGTGGGGGGGGCGGTAGCCGTCGGAATGCGCCAGCCACTTACAGTTTAAAACTTACAGCTCACAGCTTTAGAAAGACCGTGTTGTGTGGCCGTTGGCTTTGTTGCTGCCCTTGACCTTGATGTTCGACTTCACGGTGGTGCCTCGGTTGGTCTGCTTGCGGCCGTACATGTTGTCGTCACTCTTGCAGCCCACGACCATCATGCTTGCCGACATCACGAGTGCGGCGAGCAGCAGCGGCAGGGCTTTTTTCAGCGTCTTCTTCATTGCTATTTGTTTGATTACCAAAGATAATATCAAATCGTGGAATGTTATCCCACACTGCAAATATACACATTTTTTCCGATATGTGTGTTTTTTTGGATGGAGTGAGAGGTGAATAGTGGTTAGTGGCAGTTGGCGGGGAACGTTCTTGGTTTTAGGCTGTGAGCTTTAAGTGAAGTGAACGGTGAATTTTGCGAATTATGTGAACGGCGAATTTTGCGAATTAAACGAATTTTTGTCCTTGATTATAGGCAAATTACTCGAATTGGGGCGGTAGACGGGAGAAGTGATTGGTGAATTGATAGAGGGGAATGTTGAAGGAGTGATAGGGGAGGTGAGTAGGGGGCGAGTAGTAAGTGAGCAGTATGTGAGTAGTATGTGAGCAGTATGTGAGCAGTATGTGAGTAGTATGTGAAGGGGGAGAGAGAGGAATGAGGAGTGAGAGTTAGGTGAGAGGGTGGATGATAGATGGTTTGTGGGAAATTAATTCTGTGGAATGCATTTTATTTTGTATATTTGCAAAATGCCCAATTGTTTTTTGATTGGACTAAGGGTTTTTGTTTCAAATAAATAGACAAAGAAATATATGAAGAAAGAGGTAAAATTCAGCCTGGTATACCGCGACATGTGGCAATCGAGCGGTAAATATCAGCCGCGTGTCGACCAGTTGACGCGCATTGCCCCCGTGATAGTGGCCATGGGCTGCTTCGACCGCATAGAGACCAACGGCGGCGCCTTCGAGCAGGTGAACCTGATGTACGGCGAGAACCCCAACAAGGCGGTGCGAGCCTGGACGAAGGAGTTCAACAAGGCTGGCATCCAGACCCACATGCTGGAGCGCGCCCTCAACGGCCTGCGCATGTACGGCGTGCCCAAGGATGTGCGTCAGCTTATGTGCAAGGTGAAGAAAGCACAAGGCGTGGACATCATGCGCTCGTTCTGCGGATTGAACGACCCGCGCAACCTCGAGCTCAGCGTGAAGTACGCCAAGGAGGCCGGCATGATTTCACAGGCCGCCCTGAGCATCACCCACTCGCCAGTGCACACCGTGGAGTACTACATGGGCATCGTGGACAAGTTGGTGGAGTTCGGCGCCGACGAGATAGCGCTGAAGGACATGGCCGGCGTCGGCCGTCCCGCCACGCTGGGCCGCCTGGTGAAAGAGATTAAGACCAAATACCCGCATATCGTGGTGCAGTACCACGGCCACACAGGCCCTGGCCTGTCGATGGCCTCGACCCTGATGGTTGCCGAGGCCGGCGCCGACGTCATCGACTGCGCTATGGAGCCCCTGTCGTGGGGCATGGTGCACCCCGACGTCATCTCGGTGCAGGCCATGCTCAAGGACGCAGGCTTCCAGGTGAAGGACATCAATATGGACGCCTACATGGAAGCTCGCAAGCTGACGCAGGAGTTCATCGATGACTTCCTGGGCCTCTACATCAACCCTGCCAACCGTATCAGCAGCTCACTGTTGGTGGGCTGCGGCCTGCCTGGCGGCATGATGGGCTCGATGATGACCGACCTGCGCGGTGTGCACGGCGCCATCAACATGGCCCTGAAGAAGAACGGCAAGCCCGAGGTGAGCTTCGAGGAGCTCACAGTGCAGCTGTTCCAAGAAGTTGAACATATCTGGCCGATGCTGGGCTATCCCCCGCTGGTGACCCCCTTCAGCCAGTATACCAAGAACATCGCCGTGATGAACCTGCTGGCCATGGCCCAGGGCAAGCCCCGCTTCAGCCAGATTGATAAAGACTCGTGGAGCATGATTCTCGGTCGCGCTGGCAAGCTGCCCGGCGAGTTGGCTCCCGAAATCGTGGAGCTGGCCAAGGCACAAGGCATGGAGTTCTACACCGGTGTGCCACAGGATGCTTATCCCGACGCACTGCCCGAGTACATCAAGGAGATGGAGCAGAACGGCTGGGAGCGCGGCGAGGACGACGAGGAACTCTTCGAGCTGGCCATGCACGACCGCCAGTACCGCGATTACAAGAGCGGTGTGGCCAAGGAGCGCTTCAACAAAGAGGTCGCACAGCTGCGTGCCGAGAAGGACGCCCCCAAGGCTCCCGCCACGGCCGAGAGCATTGCCCTCAACTATATCACTCCCAAGCACCCCAACGCCACGCCGATAGTGGCCACCGCCACCGGTCGCCTGCTGTGGGAGGTGCGCTTCGACGACAAGAGCACCGCTCCCGCCCCCGGCACCGAGGTGAAGGAAGGCGCTGCGCTGGCCAACATCGAGGCAAGCTACTCGATAGTGCCCGTGACTGCCCTCAAGGCTGGCAAGATTGTCGACACCTGCATCCCGCAGGGCAAGATGGTTAAGAAAGGCGACGTGATAGGCTGGGTGGAATAACGACCTGCGATGGGATTAAAGGATTGGTTCAATAAGCTCTGCAAACGAGACAAGCCGACGACAGAGGAGGAAGAGCCTGTGGCGAAATACCTGATAGCTGGACTGGGCAACGTAGGCGCCGAATATGAAGGCACGCGTCACAACGCGGGTTTCATGGTAGTCGACGCCTTGGCAAAGGAGGCCGACGCCAAATGGAGCCTCGAGCGCCACGCCTACCGCACCGAGGTGCGCCACAAAGGCCGTGTGCTGGTGCTGATAAAGCCCACCACCTACATGAACCTCAGCGGCAAGGCCGTGCGTCACTGGTTGCAGGCCGAGAAAGTGGAGCTGCAGAACCTGATGGTGGTGGTCGACGACCTGGCACTGGACCCCGGTGTGATACGCATCAAGAAACAGGGTGCTGCCGGTGGCCACAACGGGCTGGCCGATATCGAGGCCTGCCTCGGCACACAGAACTACAACCGCCTGCGGGTGGGTGTGGGCCAGGAGTTCGGCCGCGGACAGCAGGTGGATTACGTCCTCGGACGTTTCACCGACGAGCAGTCGGCAGCATTGGAACCAGCCATAAAGACGGCCTGCGATGCTGTGCGCTGCTTCGTGACGCAAGGCATCGACCGCACCATGAACCTGTACAACAAGAAAGGCAACGCACACCAAGTGGAAGGTGAGAGGTGAAAGGTTAGAGGTGAAAGGTAAATTGGAATATGAACCTGGCGATTGACATAGGGAACACGGCAGTGAAGTGGGCTACTTTCGACGGGAACACACTCGTCGAGACAGGTCATGGCATGCCTGAACTGGATAAGGCCGAATGTGTGCTGGCCTGCGCCAGCGGCAACGCCAGGTGCGACGTGCCTACGTTGAATGCCACCACGCCTCTGCCTATAAAGTTCGATTACAAGACCCCTGCCACACTAGGTGCCGACCGTATTGCCGACGCCTGCGGCGCATGGGCGCTGCACAAGGGCGAGGCAAGCCTAGTGATAGACGCAGGCACCTGCATCACCGTGGACTTCGTCGACGGCAGCGGCGTGTACCACGGCGGAGCTATCATGCCGGGTCTCAAGATGAGCCTACAGGCCTTGAACACCTTCACGGCCAAACTGCCGTTGGTGGACATCGACAACGTGAAGCGCGCCCCCGTGCTGGGCCGCTCGACAGAAGAGAGCATATTGGCAGGCACGCTGGGCGCCACGATGCTGGCACTGGCGGGCTATGTGGCCCTCTACCGCGAGAAGGCACCGCGGCTGCATGTGCTGCTCACCGGCGGCGACGCGCAACGTCTCGTCGATGCAGGAGCAACAGGTTGGGAGTTGGTGCCGCAGCTGACCCTCACGGGACTGAACGAGATAATGAACTACGACAAATGAAGAAAACACTCATAATAGGACTGATGGGTATTATGTGTTTCATTGGAAGCACTATGGCCCAGAATAGTTTCAACTTGCCTTACTCGCAATTCGGCATAGGCAGCAGCGACATGCCGTACAACCTGCCTATGGCCACGCGCATGGGCGGCGCCATCTACACTCGGTCGGGCAACAACTACATCAATCCCTTCAACCCTGCCTCCTACGGCAGCATCGAGAAGGAGAGCTTCGTGTTCGACATGGGCTTCAACGTGCAGCTCAACACCCAGCGCACCGGCGACAACAGCCTCTACGACGCCAACGGCAACGTGGGCTACCTTACCATCGGCATGCCCGTGACCAAATGGTGGAAGCTGGCCGGCGGTCTGATGCCATACAGCTCGGTGAGCTACAACTCGGTGACAACACAGAAAGACACCAACAGCTACGGCACCATGAGCACCCGCTACCAAGGACAGGGTGGCGTGAGCCAGGTATTCGTCGGTTCAGCCTTCAACATCCCCGCATGGAGGGGTGCCAAGCTGCAGGCGGGCTTCAACGTGAATTACCTCACCGGCCGCATACAGCGCACTATCTCGTATGAGTTTGCTGACAACAGCGTAAGCCATTGGGTCAACTCGCGCCGACTGAAAGAGACCAAGCTGAGCAACGTGCTTTTCGACTTCGGCCTGCAACTGCGTCAAGCTATTGGGGAGAACTACACCCTCGGCCTCGGCCTCACCTACAAGCCTTACCAGGACATGAAGGTTGCCGACAACGCCTTGATATACACATACGATGCCAGTACCGAGCAGCTGATAGACACCATCTTCCCCGCCCAAGGCGAGGCTGTGGGCTTTGACAGCCGTCTGGAGCAGCCCCACACCTTCGGCGTAGGCCTCAGCTTCGAGCGCAACAAGCGCTGGCAGGTAGCTTTTGACGCCACCCTTTCGGCCTGGAACGGACTGCGCTATACTGAAGACGAGAACCACAATATCTTCGGTCAGTCGGCATTGTACCACGGCTCCTACCGCCGTGCTGCTCTGGGCTTCGAGCGCATGGGCGACATGGACGCCTCGACCTATTGGGGCCGCATCAGCTGGAGCTTGGGTGCTCACATGGAGCAGGGTTCGATGTACCTGACGCTTGGCGGCACCGAGTACCGCCTCGATGCCTGGGGTGTTGGCGCCGGCCTTAGCCTGCCGATGCGCAAAGGGCGCTCGTTGCTCACCCTCAGTGTGGGATATGACAATTACGGCAGCAGTGATGTGCTGATGCGCGAGTGCGTAACCTTCGGCATCGCCGTAAGCAGTTGCGAGCGTTGGTTCGTGAAGAGGAAATACAACTAAGCAATAAAACGACCACAAAAGATACTAAACCAGAAAGAGAACAATAAAAAAAACCGCATAACGATGAAAACAATCAAAACATTGACTCTGGGAGCCCTGCTGATGGCCGCCGCACTGCCGATGACGGCACAGGTTGAGAAATGGGGCTGCAACGAAGAAACCGCCAAGGACCCGCAAGCCATCATGGGTACCGTGTCGCTCTATCAGGAAAACGTCAAACAGTTCAAAGCCAGCAAGGACGTGCGCTACCTTGAGGAAGCCTATCCGCAGTGGAAAATAATCGTGGCCAACTGCCCTAAGCAGAGCAAGAACCTCTACATCAACGGTGCCAACATCATGAAGGCTAAGATCGCCAAGGCTGCCACCAAGGAAGAGCGTGACGCCTACATCGACGAGTTCATGGCCATGTACGACACCCGTATAGCCCTCTATGGCGAAGCCGCCCGCTACACCGCCAAGAAGGCCACCGAGTTGGAAGAGATACTGAAGGACGAGGGTCTGGAGCGTTACTACCAGCTCTACAGCGAAGCCATCAGGATTGGTGGCGAGGACCTTGAGGCTGGCTACCTGGTGAAGTACATGGAAGCCACCATCAAGTATGTGCGTGCCGGCAAGGCCGAGCCCACGCTGGTGGTCGACAACTACGACGTGGCCAGCGACCTGCTGGAAGGCGAGCTGCAGAAGAACGCCGCCGACAGCGCCAAGGCTGCCACCATCCGCGGCTACATCGCCGGTGTCGAGGCTGCCTTCGCACCATACGCCAGCTGCGACCAGCTGGTCGAGATTTACGGCAAGAAGTTCGAGGCCGACCCTGAGAACGTCGACCTGCTGAAGAAGATTACCGGCATCATGATGCGCAAACGCTGCACCGACCAGGAGCTCTTCTTCCGCGCCACCGAGAACCTCTACCGTTTGGAGCCCAGCCCCACCACTGCCATGCGCATGGGTCAGATGTGCCTTGCGAAGGGTCAGTACGGCAAGGCTGCCGAATACCTGAACGACGCCGTCAAGGGTGTTGCCGACAAGGATAAATACATGGCCTACCTCTACCTCGGCCACGCCTACAACGGCAGCAAGAGCTACACCGCCGCCCGCACGGCCTACAACAATGCCGCAGCCGCCGACGTCACCAAGGGCGAGCCCTATCGTATGATTGCCATGCTCTACGGTTCGAGCAGTTCCTCGGCCAAGGAAGACAACATCGGTGGCCGCAGCGTGTACTGGGCAGCCGTCGACGCCCTGAACCGCTCGAAGAGTGTCGACCCCTCTGAGGAGAACGTGGAAGCCTGCAACAAGCTCATCAGCAGCTATGCCGCCCACTTCCCCAACCAAGGCGATGCCTTCATGGCCGGCTTGGAGAACGGCAAGTCCTACACCGTCCCCGGCTGGATCGGAGTGACCACCACCGTAAGAACACGCTAGGCGAGTGACACACTCTGCATACTACAAGCTGTCAAGAGCGGTCTCAATGCTACCGCTCTTGGCGGCTTTTATGCTTGCCGCCTGTCACAGCGACCACAATGTGATGACTGAGGACCGCCGCGACTCGGCGACACAGGAGGTCCGCAATGCCAAGGTGTGGCGTAGTGAGTTCGGCAAGCTACAACTCGAGCTCGACTCACCCATCATACAGAAGTATGAGCGACCGAAGGCCAAGACAGTGTACAGCAGCAGCCGCGGACAGCGTGTGCAGCTGCGTCTCTATAACGGCGGCCGCGAGATAAAGACAATCATTGAGGCAGGCAACGCTGTGTCGTTCGACGACCTCAACATAATGGAAGCCCACGACAGCGTGGTGGTGATAGACTTCTCCTCAGGCGACACGATTTACCTTGAGGATCTTATCTGGAACTCCAACGAGGACCGCATCTATTCTGACCATCCCGTTTATGCCAAGAACGGCAAGCGCATCACCGAGGGCGACGGCTTTGTCAGCGACCAGAGTATGGAGAATATGCAGATCATACACCAACGCGGCATAATAGAATTCGAAGATTAGACAGCCTATGCAATTCACAGCAAAAGAACTGGCCCGTATAGTCAAGGGCACCGTGGAAGGCGACGAGAACACCCGTGTGTGGAAGCCTTGCAAGATAGAGGAAGGCTGCGAGGGAGGCATAACCTTCCTCGGAAATCCCAAGTACACACACTACATCTATGAACAGCAGTCGTCCATAGTCATCGTCCGCAGGGACTTTGTGCCCGAGAAGCCCGTGGGCTCCACCCTCATCCATGTGGACAACCCCTATATGGCCGTGGCGGTGCTGCTACACGCCTTCAACGAGCGCACCAAGCCTCCCAAGGGTCGCTCATGGCGCAGCAAGGTGGGTCGTGGCACGAAGGTAGGCAAGAAATGCTACATAGGCCACTATGCCGTCATAGGCCGTCATTGCCACATCGGCAACGACGTCAAAATATACCCCAACGCCTGTATCGGCGACAACTGCACCATCGGCGACGGCACCATAGTCTATGCCGGGGTGAAGATATACGAAGGCTGTGAGATAGGGCGCAACTGCATCCTGCACGCAGGCTGTGTGATAGGTGCCGACGGCTTCGGCTTCGCGCCTGCCGGCGACGGCACATGGAACAAGATTGACCAGATAGGCAATGTGGTGCTGGAGGACAACGTGGAGGTCGGCGCCAACACCTGCATCGACCGTGCCACCATGGGTTCCACCCGACTACACCAAGGCGTGAAGGTCGACAACCTCTGCCAGCTGGCACACAACGTGGTGGTGGGACAGAACACCGCCATGGCGTCGCAGGTTGGTATCGCAGGTAGCTGCAAGGTAGGGGAGGAGTGCATCATCGCCGGCCAGGCAGGCCTGGTAGGCCATATCACCGTGGGCGACCATGTGACCATAGGAGCCCAGAGCGGCGTCACGCATTCGATACCCAGCGACTCCACAGTCTTTGGAAGTCCCGCCATGGACGCCTCGAAGCGCCGCAAGATTGAGGTGCTGGTGAAGAATATCGAAAGTCTAGCCAAGCGTATCGACAAACTGGAACGCAAATGAAAGGGCGTACCGTTCTTGCATTCTTCTCCGCTGTAATGGCTGTGCTCCTGATACTCAGTGAGCTCTTCCCGGCCAGTGGGGTAACTATCGATGAGTTGTACCTGCGTTTCCCAACACTGCACTCGCTCGTCGAGAGCCGCAAACAGGAATCCACAGCTACCGCCATCGACACTGTTGCCGTGCAGAAGATGCAGCTCAAGGACTCCCTCGAATACTATCATGTGCTGGTGGACAGCAGCAATCTGCGCTTCTGGCTGCCGGAGCCTCATTATCTCGACAGCTTCTGGGAAAATGTCGAGCAAGCCCGTAAGCAGAACCGCACGGTTCGCATACTGCATTACGGCGACTCGCAGATTGAGATGGACCACATGACTTCCCGACTGCGTGCCTATATGCAGAAGACCTTCGGTGGCGGCGGCCCCGGCATGGTGCCGTTCCAGACCACCACCCCCACCTTCAGCGTACGTCAGAGTACCAGCGGCGACCTGATACACCTCGCCTCCTTCGGCGACAGTCTGGCGGTGCGCAGCCGTGGCGACTACGGTCCCATGATGCAGAGCTTCCGCCTCAGCAACAATGAAGCCACGGTAACCATCAAAGGTGCCAATAGCAATCGCGTCGACAACCGTATCAAGCAGTTCTCCCGTGTAAGGCTGATTGCCAACAACCGCGACGGGCTGAATGTAAGTTTTGACGACCTGAAGAATAAGCATGACGGTCAGCGCTGGCAGACCGCCAACAATGGTATCTCCTCGGTGGACTTCGACCTTGATTCCTCGACTTCCGCCATGCGCATCCGTGTCAGCGGCTCGGCCGACCTTTACTGCATGCTTGTCGACGACAACTGCGGCGTTGCGGTAGATAATATCCCCATGCGTGGCTGCTCGGGCCAGCAGTTCACGCTGGTCAACGAACGCCTGCTTGCTGCCGCCTACCGCCAGATGGACATAGGACTTATCATCCTGCAGTTCGGCGGCAACTCGGTGCCCTACATGAAGAATGCATCGGCCATTTCCACGTATTGCACCTCCATAGGCAGGCAGATTGATCACATACGCGCCTGCTGCCCCGACGCCAAGATATTGTTCATCGGTCCTTCGGACATGAGCCATAGGGTCCACGGCGAACTGCAGACCTACGAGGTGATACCTCAGCTTATCGACAGCCTCATAGCCACCGCCACTGCTCATGGAGCCGCCTATTGGAGCATCTATCATGCCATGGGAGGATGGAACACCATGCCGCAGTGGGCCCGTCAGGGTCTTGCGGGCAAAGACTATATCCACTTTTCGCAGAAGGGTGCTGACCTCATGGGCGACAACCTGGCAGAAGCTTTTGAGAACAGCCGTGTCCTATACCAGCTTGAGCAGCGCTGGGAACAGCAGAAGCCCAAGCCGGAGGTGAAGAAAGCCAAGAAAGAGAAATCCACCAAGAAGAGGAAGAAGAGAGGAGGCCGCCGATGAAATCGCGTGTTCTCTTCTTTGTCCTGATGCTGTATGCTGTCTCGGCTACGGCGCAGATGCCCACCGTCGTGCTGCCGAACTACAAGTTCATCAACTACAAGGCCAACACGTTGCACTACGATGCCGGTTCCCCAGCCATGACGCGCTTCTTCAACAAGTGGCAGCGTATGGTCGAGAGCGGACAGGGCAACATAAGCATTGTGCATATCGGCGGCTCGCATGTACAGGCTGGCTCGCTCACCAATACCGTGCGATGCAATATCCTCACGGCCTATCCCGACCTTGTGGGACCACGCGGCATGCTGTTCCCCTATTCGGCGGCGGCACGCTGCAACAATCCCCCCGACTACCGTGTGCGCTGTCCACAGAAGATGATTCTCACCCGCAACGTACACAAAGAGCACACCTATCCGCTGGGCGTCTGTGGTATCGCGGTAACAGCCTCCGACACCCACTCCGAGATTTTGATACAGATGAACGAACCTCGGGTGAACTACTCCTCCAGCCGCATCATCCTCCTCGGACACACCGAACAGGGCGTGGTGCCGCGTCTGCGTGTCGACGGTTGCGAATACTACCCCTCATATATTGACAACCGTACCGACCGCTATCTCTTCAACCTCAAAACCACCGTCGACTCTTTCACTGTCGTGCTGCCCTGCCGTGAAGGTCAGCAGTTCACCGTCAGCGGTGTCTATCTCGACAACAACCGCCCCGGCTTTATCTACAATTCCATCGGTGTCAACGGAGCCTCGGTGCCCGACTACCTGCGCTGCCAGAACCTTGTGCGCGACCTCCGTCTCATGCATCCCGATGTCGTCGTCTTTGGCATAGGCATCAACGATGCCGTGCCGGCGAACTTCGACACCGCCGCTTTCCGTCAGAACTACCTGCAGCTCATCGACTCCGTACGCGCTGTCAACCCCGACTGTGCCTTCATCTTCATCACCAACAACGACAGCTTCAGGAAAGAAGGCCGCCGCCGCTACAGTGTCAATCCTAACGGCAAGTTGGCTCGTGAGGTGTTCTACCGCCTCGCCAAGGATGTCGACGGGGCTGTATGGGACCAATTCGAGGTCATGGGCGGCCTGCGCTCCATGGACCTGTGGCGACAGGCGGGATTGGCACAGACCGACCGCGTGCACTTCACCACGCCAGGCTATCAGCTCGTCGGCGACCTCTTCAGCAACGCCCTCTTCGAGGCATACAACAACTATATCGGGAAGCAGTAGATGAAGGACCTGCCGGCATATATGTTACAACTCCTCAGCTTCGACAGCTCCCATCCGCTGCTGTTCACCCAGATTCATTTCTGGGCCTTCTTCCTCATCGTCTACCTCTTCTACGCCTTTATCGCCACCGGCCGCACCCTCACCAAGTACCGCCGCATCTGTCGCAACGGCTACCTCTTCGCCGTAAGCCTTTTCTTCTACTATAAGACCTCCGGCCTCTTCGTGCTCCTGCTGGTCTTTTCCACGCTCCTCGGCTGGCTGCTGGGCATCCGCATGGACCGTAGCACCTCCGAACCACGACGCAAACTGCTGGCAGGTATAGGCGTTGCTGTCAACCTACTGGTGCTTTGCTATTTCAAGTACGCCTATTTCTTCACCGACATTTACAATGCCACCTTTGGCTTTGGCTCCGACGTGCATGTCGTCAACCATCTTGCCCGCTGGGGCAACGCAGTATTCCATACCGACCGTTTCGACGCTGCCGTCATCATACTGCCCGTGGGCATCTCTTTCTACACCTTCCAGAACATCAGCTATATCGTCGATGTCTACAAACGCAAGATAACCCACGTCTCCAATATCCTCGACTTCGGCTTCTACACCTCGTTCTTCCCCCAGCTCGTCGCCGGTCCTATCCTCCGCGCCGACCAGTTCGTGCCGCAGCTCTACAAGCCTTTCTTCCTTAGCCGCCGTCATTTCGGCATTGCCGTCTTCTGGATATTGAACGGACTCATCAAGAAGCTGGTGCTCAGCGACTACCTCGCTGTCAACTTCGTCGACCGCATCTTCGACAACCCTGCCCTCTGCACACCCTTCGAGAACTTCTCGGCGCTGATGCTCTACTCTTTGCAGGTCTATGCCGACTTCTCAGGCTATACCGACATAGCCATTGGCGTAGCCATGCTCATGGGCTTCTATCTGCCCCTCAACTTCCGTTCGCCCTACAAGGCACAGAACCCAACCGAGTTCTGGCGCCGTTGGCATATCTCGCTCTCCAACTGGCTGCGCGACTATCTCTACATACCTCTCGGCGGCAATCGTACCTCGGGGTGGCTCTCCTACACCCTCCTCGCTCTCATTCTCGCCATCGCAGCCTTCCGCCTGCGCAGCACCTTCTTCACTATCGTCGTCATCGTCCTGGCAGTTGCCATCGCCGCCTACTATATCTTCAAGCCGCAACGGCGCCGCACCCTCGGCACCAATGTCAACAACATGGACACCATGCTTCTTGGCGGTCTGTGGCACGGGGCTTCTTTCAACTTCATCACATGGGGCGGCCTCAACGGCATTGGCATCCTGATCTATAAATGGTGGCGGAAGCAGGGTTGGATAGCTCAGATATTTGCCCTCGCCGTAACCACCCTGGCGCTCCTCATCTTCAAGCACCTCTTCCCCTCGCCGCTGCTCAACATGCTCTTCTTCGTCGCCGTGGTATGCCTGGTGGTCTACACCACCCTACACTTGCTTCCGCAGACGTGGCGCCTCACGCGCCGTTCCTGGACGGTATGGTTCACCCTGCTCACCTTCGTCTTCATCAGTTTCACCCGACTATTCTTCCGCAGCGGCTCCAACCTCGACCCCGCCGAGGCCAACGAGGTGGCATGGCTTACAGCCTCCCTTATGGTCGGACAGATAGGCTCCCATTGGAACCTGGCTCAGATACCGCAAATCATCGGCGCCTACTGGATGCCTTTCCTGCTTTTTGCTGTGGGTATGGCCATCCATTGGCTCCCCGAGCGCTTCAAGCGCCGCTATCGCCTCTGGTTCGCCGCCATGCCGCTCTGGCTCATGGGCATCGTGGTTGTGGTGACGGTTTTCGTGCTCTACCAATTCGTCACCGCCGACCTGCAGCCCTTCATCTATTTCCAATTCTGACAACGCCATGAAACTCCGCCAATCTTCCGTCAGTAACCTTTTCGCCGTCCTGGCCAACCTGGCCTTGGCCTATATCGTCTTTATGATTACCCGTGTGGCCTACGTGTGGGAGAACTGGGCTCTTTTTGCCCCCACATGGCACGACCTTCGTTTCGGCGACTTGCTGGCGGGCAGCCTGCGCTTCGATTCCTCGGCTATCTTCTACCTCAATGCCCTATGGATTATCCTTATGCTGCTGCCGCTCCACATCAAGGAGCGCCGTTGGTGGCACACCCTCTGCAAGACTCTCTTCGTCATCGTCAACACCATCGGTCTCAGCGCCAACCTCGCCGACGCCGTCTATTCGCAATACACTGGTCGCCGCACCACATGGTCGTTCTTTAGCGAGTTCGCCAACGAGAGTAACCTCGGCGACATATTCTTTGTCGAGGTGCTGCGCCACTGGTACCTTCTGTTGCTCGGCGCCGCGCTGCTCGTGGCCATGATTCTGCTCTATGTCCGTCCCGGCGGCAAGCTGTCGCGTCCCTTTTGGCGCTACTACTTGGTGCAGACGGTGTCGCTGGCCCTTATGACCCTTCTCGGCATTGGCGCTATGCGCGGAGGTTTCACCACAGCCATTCGTCCCATCACCATCAGCAACGCCAACCAGTACGTCAACACCCCCGCCGAGGCCGCCATCGTCCTCAACACCCCCTTCTCCATGATCCGTACTGCCGGCAAGACCCCCTTCACTGACCCTCAATATATGTCCGACGACCAGATGGATACCCTTTACACCCCACTCCACTCAAACAATCACGCAATCACGCAATCAAACAATAAGAACATCGTCATCCTCATCGTCGAGAGTTTCGGCCGCGAATACACGGGCTTCTACAACCGCAACCTCGATGGCGGCACCTACCGCGGCTTCACCCCCTTCACTGACTCGCTTCTCGCGCATTCGCTCACCTGGGAGCGCACCTACGCCAACGGCCGCAAGAGCATTGACGGCATGCCATCGGTGCTGGCCTCCATACCCATGTTCGTCGAACCTTTCTTCCTCACCACCTCGTCGCTCAACGACATCGACGGTCTCGCCGACCTCCTTGCCGCCGAGGGCTACACCACAGCCTTCTTCCACGGTGCCGAGAACAGTTCCATGGGTTTCCAGGCCTTCGCACGCACCAGTGGCTTCCAGCGCTACTATGGCCGCACCGAGTACGACGCCGACCCGCGTTTCGGCGGCGAGGCCGACTTCGACGGCACCTGGGCCATCTGGGACGAGCCTTTCCTGCAGTTCTATGCCGCCACCATGAACGAGCTCCCCGAGCCCTTCATGACCGCCGTCTTCACCGCCAGCTCGCACCACCCCTATGTCATCCCCGACGCTTACAAGGACATCTATCCCGAGGAGGAGCCGTTGACGATGTACAAGTGCATTCGCTACACCGACAACGCCCTGCGCCGCTTCTTCGCTACCGCCAGTCAGCAGCCGTGGTACGACAACACCATCTTCGTCCTCACCGCCGACCACACCAACATGACTGCCCGCGACGAATACCGCACCTCTATGGGCATCTTCTCGGTGCCGATACTCATCTTCGACCCCTCAGGACAGAGCGAGCGTGGCCTCAA
>JBGUZF010000034.1:0-15486 GCA_045222795.1 Bacteroidales bacterium | reverse complement strand
ACGGGCACCGTGGGTGGAGATGAAGTACTCGAGCACCGACAGACCCTCCTTGAAGTTGGAGACGATGGGGTTCTCGATAATCTCGTTACCTGCCGAACCGGCTTTCTGAGGCTTGGCCATAAGACCGCGCATACCGGAGAGCTGACGGATCTGTTCCTTACTACCACGAGCACCCGAGTCGTACATCATATAGATGGGGTTGAAGCCCTGATTGTCGGCCTTGAGCTGTTTCATCAGGGTCTCGGTGAGCTGGTTATTGGTATTGGTCCAGATATCGATGACGTGGTTGTAACGTTCGTTGTTGGTGATAAGACCCATGGCGTATTGAGCCATGACCTCTTCGACCTCCTCGTTGGCTTTCTCGATGAGCTGCTCCTTCTCGGCGGGGATGATGACGTCGCCGAGGTTGAACGACAGACCGCCACGGAATGCCTGACGGTAACCCATGTTCTTGATGTCGTCGAGGAAGAGGGCGGTGACGGCATTGCCGCACTGGGTGAAGATGTCGCCGATGATGTCGCGCAGCGACTTCTTGCCCATCACCTGGTTGATGTAGCCATACTGGTTGGGGACCACCTGGTTGAAGATGACACGGCCCACGGTAGTGCGCAGACGCGTGGTCTTGATGTAGTGACCCTTGGCATCCACGACGGGGTTGCCGTCCTTGTCGCGACGCACCTCGTATTCGGTGCGGCTGTGGATGGCTGTCTCAGCAGGTGTGGCGCAGTCGATATCGGTCAGCACCTTGCCCTTCTTGTCTTTGATGACCTCGGTGAAGGTGCGGTCGGTCTTGATGTAGGTGTATTCATCCTGGCCTTCGGGCAGCGGTACATTGACGCTGATGCAGGCGTTGAGGTCGACGCGCTTCTCGTTGTAGGCGATGATGACCTCTTCGGGCGAATAAAAACGCTGGCCTTCACCCTTCACGGTCTCGGTGGCCGTGGTGTGGCGCGGTTTGGTCATGTAGTACAGACCGAGCACCATATCCTGCGACGGCACGGTGATAGGAGCACCGTTGGCGGGGTTGAGGATGTTGTGGGTGGAGAGCATCAGCAACTGAGCCTCGAGGATGGCGGCATTGCCCATGGGCACGTGGACAGCCATCTGGTCACCATCGAAGTCGGCGTTGAAACCGGTACACACGAGGGGGTGCAGACGGATGGCCTTGCCTTCGACAAGCTTGGGCTGGAAAGCCTGGATACCCAGACGGTGCAGCGTAGGAGCACGGTTGAGCAGGATGGGGTGACCTTTCAGTATGTTCTCAAGGATTTCCCACACGACGGGTTCCTTGCGGTCGACGATGCGCTTGGCGCTCTTGACGGTCTTCACGAGTCCGCGCTCGAGGAGCTTGCGGATGACATACGGTTTGAAGAGCTCGGCGGCCATATCCTTGGGCAGACCGCATTCGTGCATCTTCAGTTCTGGGCCGACCACGATGACCGAACGGCCAGAATAGTCGACACGCTTACCAAGCAGGTTCTGACGGAAGCGGCCCTGTTTGCCCTTGAGGGCGTCGGACAGGGACTTGAGAGCGCGGTTGCTCTCGCTCTTCACGCTCGACACCTTGCGGCTGTTGTCGAACAGCGAGTCGACGGCCTCCTGCAGCATGCGTTTCTCGTTGCGCATGATGACTTCGGGAGCCTTAATCTCGACGAGGCGTTTCAGACGGTTGTTGCGGATGATGACGCGACGGTAGAGCTCGTTGATGTCGGAGGTGGCGAAACGGCCGCCATCCAGCGGAACGAGGGGACGCAGGTCGGGCGGGATGACGGGGATGATGTTCATAATCATCCACTCGGGACGGTTGTCCATGCCGCGGGCCTGCATGGCGCGCTGCGATTCGCGGAACGACTCGATGACGTTCAGGCGCTTCAGGGCGTCCTGCTTGCGGGCCACGGCAGTCTCCTTCGAGGCTTTGGCGCGGAGCTCATAGCTCAGCTTGTCGAGATCGAGTTCGGCGAGCAGCGTGTAGAGAGCCTCGGCACCCATGCCGGCGATGAACTTGTTGGGGTCGCTGTCGGGCAACTGGGCGTTGTCCTCGGGCAGGGAGTCCTGAATGTTGTAGTATTCCTCCTCGGTGAGCAGGTCGAGCTTCTGCACGGGCATCTCGTTGAGCATAGCCTTGCCAGGCTGCAGAACGATGTATTTCTCGTAGTAGATGACCTGGTCGAGTTTCTTGGAGGGTATGTTGAGCAGTGTGCCAATCTTGTTTGGCAGCGAGCGGAAGAACCAGATGTGGGCGATGGGCACCACGAGTTCGATGTGGCCCATGCGTTCGCGACGCACCTTCTTCTCTGTTACCTCGACGCCGCAACGGTCGCAGACGATACCTTTGTAGCGGATGCGTTTGTACTTGCCGCAATGGCATTCCCAGTCGCGGGTAGGTCCAAATATGCGTTCGCAGAACAAACCGTCGCGCTCGGGCTTATACGTGCGATAGTTGATTGTTTCAGGCTTGGTCACTTCGCCATAGGAGCGGCGCTTGATGGATTCGGGCGACGCAAGGCTGATGGTGATAGCGTTGAAATCGGTCTTTAACTGAGATTCTTGTTTAAAAGCCATGTTCTCTAAACTTATCTATTTGGAACCTTTATTAATCAAATGTAACCTCAAGGCCAAGGCCACGGAGTTCGTGGACAAGGACGTTGAACGACTCGGGGATACCGGGCACAGGCATGTTGTCGCCCTTGACGATGGCCTCGTAGGCTTTGGCGCGGCCCATGACGTCGTCAGACTTCACGGTGAGCACCTCCTGCAGCACATGCGATGCGCCGTAGGCCTCGAGAGCCCAGACCTCCATCTCACCGAAACGCTGGCCACCGAAGTTGGCTTTACCGCCGAGGGGTTGCTGGGTGATGAGGGAGTAGGGACCGATAGAACGGGCGTGCATCTTGTCGTCAATCATGTGGTGCAACTTGAGGTAGTAGATGTAGCCCACAGTGGCCGGCTGGTCGAAGCGCTCGCCGGTCTCGCCGTCGTAGAGGTAGGTGCGGCCGTTTTCGGGAAGACCTGCCTCACGCATGTAGCCGTTAATCTGCTCGAGTGTTGCACCGTCGAAGATAGGAGTCTTGAAGCGCTTGTTGAGCTTCTTGCCAGCCCATCCGAGGACGGTTTCGTAAATCTGACCGAGGTTCATTCGCGAAGGCACGCCGAGGGGGTTGAGGACGATGTCGACAGGGGTGCCGTCGGCGAGGAAAGGCATATCCTCGGCGCGGACAATCTTCGACACGATACCCTTGTTACCGTGGCGACCGGCCATCTTGTCACCGATGCGCAGTTTGCGCTTCATGGCGATATAGACTTTGGCCATCTGCACGATGCCGCTGGGCAGGTCGTCGCCCACGGTGAGGGCGAACTTGTTGCGCGTGAAGCGGCCGGAGATTTCGCGGAACTTGATATTGTAGTTGTTGAGCAACTCTTTGACGAGGGCGTTGGTCTCCTTGTCGGTGGTCCACTTGTTGGGGCTCACCTCGGTGTAGTCCAGCGTCTTGAGAGTCTTGGCGGTGAACTTCACCTTCTTCGGGATGAGTTCCTCGCGGTGGTTGGTGTAGACACCGTTGGAAACTTTGCCGTTGAGGATTACGAGCAGCTGGGAGATGAGTTTCTCCTTCAGCTCCTCGCACTCGAAACGATACTCCTCCTCGGGTTTGGCGAGCAACTCTTTCTCGCGGGCGCGAGATTTGCGGTCGCGCACAACACGGGCGAAGAGCTTCTTGTCGATGACGACGCCGTGCATTGAAGGCGGAACTTTGAGGGAGGCGTCTTTGACGTCGCCGGCCTTGTCGCCGAAGATGGCGCGGAGCAGTTTTTCTTCGGGGGTGGGATCAGACTCGCCCTTGGGGGTAATCTTACCGATAAGGATGTCGCCTTCCTTGACTTCGGCGCCGATGCGGATGATACCGTTCTCGTCGAGGTCTTTGGTGGCGTCGTTACCGACGTTGGGGATGTCGCGGGTGAGTTCCTCGTTGCCGCGCTTGGTCTCGCGCACTTCGAGGGTGAACTCCTCGACGTGCACCGAGGTGTAGATGTCCTCGCGCACCACGCGCTCGGAGATAACAACGGCATCCTCGAAGTTGTAACCCTTCCAAGGCATGAAGGCAACCATCATGTTGCGGCCGAGAGCCAGCTCGCCGCCCTGTGTGGCGTAACCTTCGCAGAGCACCTGGCCTTTCTTCACCTTGTCGCCCTTCTTGACGATGGGACGCAGATTGATGGCGGTGGAGTGGTTGGTGCGCTGGTATTTGGTGAGTTTGTATTCCTTGATATCGTCGTCGAAGGAGACGAGACGCTCCTTCTCGGTACGGTTGTGGCGGATGACGATCTTGGTGGAGTCGACATACTCGACCACGCCGTCGGCCTCAGCGTTGAGCAGCACGCGGCTGTCGTGGGCCACAGCTTCCTCGATACCGGTACCCACGATGGGGATTTCGGGGTTGAGCAGAGGCACAGCCTGACGCATCATGTTCGAGCCCATCAGGGCGCGGTTAGCGTCGTCGTGCTCGAGGAACGGAATCAGCGAGGCAGCGATGGATGCAATCTGGTTGGAAGCGATGTCGATGAGGTCGATCTCGTCGGGTGACACAATGGGGAAGTCGGCCTGACGACGGGCCTTGACACGCTGGACGGTGATGTTGCCGTCTTCGTCCTGCGGCGTGGTGGCCTGGGCCACGGTCTTGTTCTCTTCGGCTTCGGCCGAGAGGTAGACGGGAGGCTCGTTGAGCATCACTTTGCCGTTCTCGACGCGCTGATAGGGCGTCTCGATGAAGCCGAGCTCGTTAATCTTTGCATAGACGCAGAGCGACGAGATAAGACCGATGTTCGGGCCTTCAGGGGTCTCGATGGTGCAGAGGCGGCCGTAGTGGGTGTAGTGGACGTCGCGGACCTCGAAACCTGCACGCTCGCGCGACAGACCTCCGGGACCGAGAGCCGAGATACGGCGCTTGTGGGTCAACTCGGCCAGAGGGTTGGTCTGGTCCATGAACTGGCTCAACTGGTTGGTGCCGAAGAACGAGTTGATGACCGACGAGAGGGTCTTGGCGTTGATGAGTTCGGTGGGGGTGAACACCTCGTTGTCGCGGACATTCATACGCTCGCGTATAGTGCGCGACATGCGGGCTAGACCCACGCCGAACTGGTTGGAGAGCTGCTCTCCGACGGTGCGGATACGACGGTTCGACAGGTGGTCGATGTCGTCCACTTCCGCCTTCTGGTTGATGAGTTCAACCAGATATTTGATAATGGAGGTTATGTCTTCCTTGGTGAGCACGCGCACGTTGTCGGGCACATCAAGGTTGAGTTTCGTGTTGATTCTGTAGCGGCCTACGTCGCCCAGGTCGTAACGCTTCTCCGAGAAGAAGAGTTTCTCGATGATGCTGCGGGCGGTCTCCTCGTCTGGCGGCTCGGCGTTGCGGAGCTGACGATAGATGAACTCACAGGCTTCCTTGGCGTTGTTGGCTGTGTCTTTCTTCAGGGTGTTGTAGATGACCGAATAGTCGATGCCGTCTTTGTCCTCGGTCTTGATGAGGATGGACTTGACATCTGTGTCGAGAATCTTGTCGATGTGCTCCTCGGTCAGTTCTACGTCGCGCTCGATGATCACCTCGGTACGCTCGATGGAGATAACCTCGCCGGTGTCTTCGTCGACGAAGTCTTCGTTCTGGGAACGCACCACACGGGCGGCGAGTTGTTTGCCGATGGCTTTCTTGAGGTTGTTCTTGTTGACCTTCACCTCTTCGGCCAGTTCGAAGATGTCGAGGATGTCCTTGTCCGACTCGAATCCTATGGCGCGCAGCAGGGTGGTGATGGGGAGTTTCTTCTTACGGTCGATATAAGCATACATGACGTTGTTTATATCGGTCGTGAACTCCATCCATGAACCCTTGAAGGGGATGATACGTGCCGAGTAGAGCTGTGTGCCGTTCGAATGGAACTGGGTGCCGAAGAATACGCCGGGGGAGCGGTGCAACTGCGATACCACGACGCGCTCTGCACCGTTGATGACGAAGGTGCCTTTGGGGGTCATGTAGGGTATCATGCCGAGATACACATCCTGCTCCAGGGTCTGGAAGTCCTCGTTTTCGGGGTCTTTGCAGCTCAACTTCATCTTGGCTTTCAGCGGCACGCTGTAAGTCAGGCCACGTTCGATGCACTCCTCGATGCTGTAGCGGGGAGGGTCGATGAAATAATCCAAGAATTCGAGTTCGAAATTATTTCGCGCATCTGTGATGGGGAAGTTCTCTTTGAAGACTTTAAACAGGCCTTCCTCAAGACGGTTGTCGGGGTTGGTCTCAATCTGGAAGAAGTCTTTGAACGACTTGACCTGTATATCGAGAAAATCCGGGTAATCAAATTTGCGTACCGACGCGAAATTTACTACTGTGGGTTCTTTTTTTGCCAAGGGACTAAAAATTAATCTTTTTCTATTACTTATCGCGGTTGAAGAAGGGGTACCCTTATTGGGTTTGGGAGGGAGGGGCGCTATGGAGTTGTATTCCACAGCAACAAGGAATAGGCACTCCGGACACTGCCGGAGGCACTATTCCTCGTGGGGATTGAATAAGGATTAACCTTACTTAACCTCGACTTCGGCACCAGCCTCTTCGAGGGCTTTCTTCAGGCTCTCAGCCTCGTCTTTCGACACACCTTCCTTGACGGTCTTGGGGGCGTTGTCGACGAGCTCTTTGGACTCCTTCAGGCCAAGGCTGGCCATGTCTTTGACGGCTTTCACGACGGCCAGTTTCTTGGTCATGTCGGGAACACCCTTCAGGATCACGTCGAAAGAGGTCTTCTCCTCAGCAGCGGCGGCGGCACCACCGGCGGCGGGGGCGGCGACTGCAACAGCAGCGGCGGCGGGTTCAATGCCGTACTCCTCTTTCAGGACGTCAGCGAGTTCTTTAACTTCCTTAACGGTAAGGTTAACCAGTTCTTCAGCGATAGCTTTAATGTCTGCCATGACTTTTATTTTTTTAAATTGTTTTACTTAATTTGTTGTTTGTTTTTGTGGCCTTTTCATGGGCGGGCCGGGCCTGTTTTTGCGTGAGGGCTTAGGCCTCGCGCTCCTCCAAAGTTTTCAGCACACCGGTAATGGTATTGCCAGCCGACTGCACCTGGGACAGGACGTTCTTGATGGGCGACTGCAGCAGGGCGACGACATCGGCGATGAGTTCGCTCTTCGACTTGATGTTGACAAGGGCGTCGAGGTTCTCGTGACCGATATAGAAGCACTCTTCGACATAGGCACCTTTGAGAATGGGCTTCTCGGCGTTCTTCTCGGCGGCGCGGTAGTCTTTGATGAGCTTGGCGGGCGCATTGTTGGTGTTGGAAAGCATTATGGCGGTTTCACCCTTGATCACGGGGAAGAGCTCGCTGTAGTCGAAGCCCGACTTTTCGAGAGCCTTGATGAGAAGGGTGTTCTTGACGACTTCCAACTTCACCTCTTTGCGGAAGGCGGCACGACGCAGCTTGCTGGTCTGCACCGAGTTCAGACCTCCGATGTCGGCAATATAAAGACTCGGATAGGCCTTGATCTCTTCGCACAGCGCGTCGATGTGTTGGTCTTTCAGTTCTTTTCTCATAATGTTTCGTTAGTTTTTAATGTTACAATGTAGCGGCTTTGGTGTCTACTTTGACGCCGGGGCTCATGGTGCTGCTGATGGCGATGCTCTTCACGTAGGTACCCTTGGCGGCACTGGGTTTGAGCTTCATGATCATCTGGAGCACTTCGCGGGCGTTCTCGACGATCTTCTGGTCGTCGAAGGAGCACTTGGCAACGGCGGTATGGATGATACCGAATTTGTCGACCTTGAAGTCGATTTTACCAGCCTTGGCTTCCTGGACAGCTTTGCCCACTTCCATGGTAACGGTGCCGGTCTTGGGGTTGGGCATCAGGCCACGGGGACCGAGGATACGGCCCAGTGCGCCGATCTTGGGCATGCAGCTCGGCATGGTGATGATGACATCAACATCCGTCCAGCCACCCTTGATCTTGGTGATGTACTCGTCCAGGCCGTAGTAATCGGCACCGGCAGCTTTGGCCTCTTCCTCTTTGTCGGGGGTGCAAAGTACGAGGACGCGGACGGTCTTGCCCGTGCCGTGAGGCAGGGTGACGCTGCCGCGCACCATCTGGTTGGCCTTGCGGGGGTCAACACCCAGACGCACGTCGATGTCAACCGAAGCATCGAATTTGGTGAAGGTTATCTTCTTCACGATGCTCACGGCCTCTTCAAGCGAGTAAACTTTGCTTCCGTCGAATTTGGCAACAGCCTCTTTCTGTTTTTTGGTAAGTTTTGCCATTTCTGTTTGTTTTTGTGGTCAACGCATTTTCGCTTTCGCTACTTGTGCTACCACTGTTCGTAATTCTTTTATTTCTTCAGCGGATTCTCACCCGTAACGGTGATACCCATGCTGCGTGCCGTGCCGGCCACCATGCTCATTGCGCTCTCGATAGTGAAGCAGTTCAGGTCGGGCATTTTGGCTTCGGCAATCTGGCGTACCTGCTCCCAGGTGACCGAGGCGACCTTCACGCGGTTGGGCTCGCCGGAGCCTTTCTGCGCTTTGGACATCTCTTTCAACTGGACAGCGACAGGAGGAGTCTTAAGTACAAAGTCAAAGGACTTGTCGGTGTACACGGTGATGATCACGGGCACGACTTTGCCGGCCTGGTCCTGTGTACGGGCGTTGAACTGCTTGCAGAACTCCATGATGTTCACACCCTTGGCACCCAGAGCGGGTCCCACTGGCGGAGCGGGGTTGGCGGCAGCGCCTTTGATTTGCAATTTAATCAATCCTGCAACTTCTTTTGCCATTGAATTAAATTTTAAATAAGTTAATTGTTCGTGTTACTGCTCCTTTTCAACCTGTGAGAAGTTGAGCTCGAGGGGTGTGCGGCGACCGAAGATCTTGACGGTTACTTTCAGTTTCTTCTTGTCTTCGTTCACCTCCTCGACCACACCGACGAAGCTGTTGAACGGTCCGTCGATGACCTTCACGTTCTCGCCAATGATGTAGCGGTCCATCATTTCGGCACCGTCAACATGCTCGTCCATCTTGCCGAGGATGCGGTTGATTTCAGCCTGGCGCATGGGGATGGGCTTGCCTTCGCGTTCGCGGAGGAAGTCCAGCACGTTGGGCAGATTCTGAATGACGGGGATGATTTCGTCGCGCAGATTAGCTTCGATGATGACATATCCGGGGAAGAAGTTGCGTTCTTTGATTACCTTCTTGCCGTTGCGGATTGCTACCACCTGCTCGGTAGGGATGAGGACTGTGGGTACATCGTCGCTCCAGCCGCGTTTGGCCATTTCGCTTTCGATGTACTCTTTAGCCTTCTTCTCCTTGCCGCTGATTGCTCTGACGACATACCACTTTTTTTCCTGCTGCTCCATTGTTTTAGGTTAAAAAAGGACAGTGAAAAATATACTTTATTCCGTTTATCAGGGACAGAGGCAATTCACCGCGGGTCTCAAAGAAGTTTGGGAAGCAAGACCCGGGCTATTTCGCCGTTTTGCCTTTATCCGGCGATAAACTGATAGAAGTATCCGAGGATTCCTTTCCATCCCCAGCCCTGGACACCGAAGACGACGTCCATGATGAAGACGATAAGGGCAATGACGAGGGTTGCCACAGCCACCACCACGGCGCTGCTCTGCAACTCTTTGAATGTGGGCCACGACACTTTGTGCATCAGTTCGTCGTAGCTCGACTTCACATATTCACCAAACTTTGACATTTCTTTTAATCTTTTTCTATTTGGCAGGGGCAGAGAGAATCGAACTCCCAACCACGGTTTTGGAGACCGCCATTATACCATTTAACTATGCCCCTATATGTAAGGGCGTATCGGCTACGCCCTTACAGGTTTTTCTCGAATTAGTCGAGGATCTTGGTCACCTGACCCGAACCGACGGTGCGGCCACCCTCGCGGATAGCGAAGCGCAGGTTCTCGTTCAGGGCGATGTCGGCGATCAACTCAACGGTGATGGTGAGGTTGTCGCCAGGCATGACCATCTCGCGGCCCTCGGGCAGCATGATGGTACCGGTCACGTCAGTGGTACGGAAGTAGAACTGCGGACGGTAGTTGTTGTGGAACGGGGTGTGACGGCCGCCTTCCTCTTTCTTCAGGATATAGACGGCAGCCTCGAACTTGTGGTGAGGTTTCACCGAGCCGGGCTTGGCGATAACCATACCGCGACGGATCTCGTTCTTGTCGATACCGCGGAGCAGCAGACCCACATTGTCTCCAGCTTCACCCTCGTCGAGGATCTTGCGGAACATCTCGACGCCGGTGACGACGCTCTTCAGTTTCTCAGCACCCATACCGATGATGTCGACGGGGTCGCTGGTGTGGATGACGCCGGTCTCAATACGACCAGTGGCAACGGTGCCGCGGCCGGTGATCGAGAACACGTCCTCGATGGGCATCAGGAAGTCTTTATCTTTCTGACGGACGGGCTCGGGGATCCACTCGTCAACAGCGTCCATGAGCTGGTTGACGGCGGTGACACCCATGCCGTTGGGGTCCTCACCGTTCAGGGCGGCGAGAGCGGAGCCACGGATGATGGGGATATTGTCGCCATCGAAATCATAGGAGCTGAGGAGCTCGCGGACTTCCATCTCGACTAGGTCGAGCAGCTCGGGGTCGTCAACAAGGTCGCACTTGTTCAGGAACACAACGAGCTGGGGAACGCCAACCTGACGGGCGAGCAGGATGTGCTCACGGGTCTGGGGCATGGGACCGTCGGTGGCGGCCACAACGAGGATAGCACCGTCCATCTGGGCAGCACCGGTAACCATGTTCTTCACATAGTCAGCGTGACCCGGGCAGTCGACGTGAGCATAGTGACGCTTGGCGGTCTGATACTCGACGTGAGCGGTGTTGATGGTGATACCGCGCTCCTTCTCTTCGGGAGCCGAGTCGATGGAGTCGAAGGACTTAATCTCAGCGAGAGTGGGGTCCTTCTCAGCCAGCACCTTGGTGATGGCGGCGGTCAGAGTGGTCTTACCGTGGTCAACGTGGCCGATAGTACCGATGTTGACGTGCGGTTTGGAACGATCGAATTTTTCTTTTGCCATTTTTAATACGTATTAAATGTTAACAATTAATATTATTACTTTTTATTTCACTGTCAAAGAGGGCGGGCATTACTGCTTTCGTCCTCCGTTTTCTTGTTCTTTTGCCGCCCTTTCGGGCATTAAAAGAGAGCCACAGACGAGAGTCGGACTCGTGACCTCTTCCTTACCAAGGAAGCGCTCTACCACTGAGCTACTGCGGCTTTTTGCATTCTTTCGCACTCTCTCTTTTTGAGTACCTTGCTTTCCCGATGCGGTTCTGGGGGCTTGCCCGTTTCCGCTGTTTTCGAGCGGAAGACGGGGCTCGAACCCGCCACCTATAGCTTGGAAGGCTATCGCTCTACCAAATGAGCTACTTCCGCTTTCGTGAAGTTTGGCTTCGTGGGGGAGGGTGGACTCGAACCACCGAACTCTTCCGAGGACAGATTTACAGTCTGTTGCAATTGCCGCTATGCGACTCCCCCTTTATGGTTGTCCGATTGCTCAGTTTCTCGAGTGTCGGACCCCGAGCCGATGAAGGGACTCGAACCCCCGACAGGCTGATTACAAATCAGCTACTCTACCAACTGAGTTACATCGGCTTCTGTCAACCTTTCAAACACCTCTCTTTATTGCTCTTTTCACGTCGGTTTTTCGCGAATTGAGAGCGCAAAAATACTACTTTTTCCGATACCCACCAAGTTTTTTTTCGTATTTTTTCAACGAAAAGATATATTGTGTTGAAAATCAATGCCAATGTCTGTGAAAAAATTTCATATCAAGCCCAATTACCCCTCCGCAAACAGCCTTCTTGAAGGCGCAAAAATCCAAAAATCGGCCCCTCGACAGTTGGAAAACCCCATAATGCGTTTAGTGTACTGTAATACAATACATTGTCTTCGTTATGACGCAAAAATGCCATACTGGAACTTACCCTGCACCCCTAAGGCACCTCTAAGGCACCTCTAAGGCACTCCTATGGAACTGCAAACAAATGTTAAATACCCCTAATGCCCCCAACTCCACCCCAAGGGTAGGGGTGTGTAGTAAGTGTGTAGTATGTGTGTAGTAAGTGTGTAGTATGTGATCGCTTTCCGAAGGGGGAGGGTTAGTGGCCGTAGTCGGCCATGAACTTGATGCGCATCAGGCGTATCTCCTCCTCGGTGTAGTCGGGGTCGTCGCTGAACTCCTCGTAGGCATCGTCGAGTGAGTCGCTCTCCGAGTTGCGCCAATAGTCGAGCAGGGCTTCCTGGTGGTCTTCCTCGATGTTCTCGTTGATGTAGTAGTCGATGTCGAGCTTGGCGCCGCTGGAGATGATGTGCTCCATCTCGGTGAGCAGTTCGTCCATCGAGATGCCTTTGCCGTCGGCTATGTCCTCGAGGCTCTTGCGGCGGTCGATGCTCTGGATGATATATACTTTGAGGCGCGACTTGTTGACGGCCGAGCGGACGACGATGTCCTGCGGACGTTCGATGTCGTTGTCCTCGACGTATTTCTTGATGAGCTCGATGAAGGGGCCTCCGTGTTTCTGGGCTTTTGCGACGCCGACGCCCGAGCAGTGGGCCAGTTCGTCCATCGTGCAGGGGTACTGGAGGGTCATGTCCTTGAGCGAGGTATCCTCGAAGATGACGTAGGCGGGCAGTTTCTCGCGTGCGGCGATACTCTTGCGGAGGCTCTTGAGCTGCACGTAGAGAGCTTCGTCGCCTGCCGCCGAGGCGCCACCGGCGTTCTGTGCCATCAACTCTTCGTCGTCCTCTTCGGCGGCTGCCGAGTAGTCGTGGTCGCAGGCCACCGAGATGCTGTAAGGCTTCTTGAGGAACTTGTTGCCTGCGGGGGTGAGCTTGAGCACGCCGTATTGCTCTATCTCTTTCTGCAGGAGGCCTTCGAACTGTGCCTGGCGGAGAACGGCTTTCCAGAAGAGGTCGTTGCGGTCGTCGCCGGCACCGAACTGCTCGAGTTTGTCGAGGTGGTAGTTCTTGGTGTTGCTGTTGCGGCGGCCCATGAGGACGTCGACGATGTCCTTGGGCTTGAAGGCCTGCTTCATGGCCACGATGGTTTCGAGGGCCAGCACGGTCTCCTCCTTGGCTTCCTCGTGGGGCTTGGGGTGTAGGCAGTTGTCGCAGTTGCCGCAATAGGCTTCGTTGTAGTCCTCGCCGAAGTAGCGCAGTATGTTGAGCCGTCGGCAGGCCGAGCTCTCGGCGTAGGAGACCATTTCCTGCACCAGTTGGCGCGCCATTTCCTGCTCGGTGACGTTCTTCTCGGTGAAGAACTTGTAGAGTTTCTCGACGTCCTGCTCGCTGTAGAAGGCTATGCAGCGGCCTTCGCCGCCGTCTCGGCCTGCTCGGCCGGTCTCCTGGTAGTAGCCTTCGATGCTCTTGGGAATGTCGTAGTGGATGACGAAGCGCACGTCGGGCTTGTCGATGCCCATGCCGAAGGCTATGGTGGCCACGATAACGTCGACCTCCTCCATGAGGAACTTGTCTTGGTTCTCGGCGCGCACCTTGTTGTCGAGGCCTGCGTGGTAAGGGAGGGCTTTGATGCCATTGATGACCAGCAGCTCGGCGAGGTCTTCGACTTTCTTGCGGGTGAGACAGTAGATGATGCCGCTCTTGTTGGGATTCTCCTTGATGAAGCGGATAATCTCCTTGTGGAGCTGCATGGGGTCGGAGGGTTTTGGGCGCACCTCGTAGTAGAGGTTGGGACGGTTGAAGCTTGAGACGAAGGTCTTGGCTTGCTCCATACCGAGGTTCTTGATGATGTCCTGCTGAACCTTGGGGGTTGCCGAAGCGGTGAGGGTGAGTATGGGAACGTCGGCGTTGATGGCTTTGATGGCGTCGCGCAGGCGGCGGTATTCGGGGCGGAAGTCGTGGCCCCATTCGGAGATGCAGTGGGCTTCGTCGATGGCGAAGAAGGTTATCTTGATTTGCTTGAGGAGTTCAATGGTTTCCTCTTTCGAGAGTGTTTCGGGTGCAACGTAGAGCAGTTTGGTGTCGCCTTTGAGGAGGTCGTCCTTGACCTCGGCCACCTGGGCGCGGTTGAGCGACGAGTTGAGGAAGTGGGCCACGCAGTTGCTGCCTGAGGTGTAGCGTACGGCGTCGACCTGGTTTTTCATCAGGGCTATTAGGGGCGACACCACGATGGCTGTGCCGTCGAGTATCATTGCCGGGAGCTGGTAGCAGAGGCTTTTGCCACCGCCTGTGGGCATGATGACGAAGGTGTCATTGCCGTCGAGGAGGCTCTGTATGATAGCCTCTTGGTCGCCTTTGAACTTGTCGAAGCCGAAGATTTCTTTCAGATAAGCCTGCAAATCTGCCATAACGTTACAATATTTAATATAAAGCTGCGTTATCAATTCAGTTTTACAAAGATAGTCAAAAAAATCAAACTAGCAAAATAAAAAACGCTTTGAAGACACGCGAAGAGATAAAAAGCATTGCTATTCAGGTGATTGCCGACGAAAAAAAAGCTGTCGAGAAACTGGCTGACCACATCGGAGACGCCTTTGCGGAGGCAGTGGAAACCATTTTTTCGGCTTCGGGACGTGTGGTGGTCACTGGTATCGGCAAGAGCGCCAATATAGCCACTAAGATTGTATCCACCCTGAATTCCACGGGCACACCGGCGCTGTTCTTGCATGCCGCCGACGCCATCCACGGCGACCTCGGTATGGTGCGTCCCGGCGATGTGGTGATATGCATCTCGAAGAGTGGCAACACCCCTGAAATCAAGGTATTGGTGCCGCTGATAAAGAACTTTGGCAACAAGCTGATAGCCATAGTGGGCAACATCGACTCGTTCCTGGCTCACGAGGCCGACCTGGTGCTCGACACCACTGTTGAGCACGAAGCCTGCCCCAACAACCTGGCGCCTACCAGCAGCACTACGGCACAGTTGGTGATGGGCGACGCGTTGGCAGTGGCCCTCATCGAGTGCCGCAACTTCTCGGCGCGCGACTTCGCCCGCTTCCACCCAGGCGGCGCGTTGGGCAAGCAGCTCTATATGCGCGTCGGCGACCTCTACATACAGAACGAGCGTCCCGCCGTGCCCCTCACGGCCACCATCGACGAGACCATACTGGAGATGACCTCCAAGCGGCTGGGATGCACGGTTGTGATGGACGGCGATGAGATTAAGGGTATCGTCACCGACGGTGACCTGCGCCGTATGATGCAGACCTTCCACGCGCCCAAGACGGCTGCCGACATCATGCACCCCAACCCTAAGCGCATACTGGATAGCGAGTACGCCGTCAATGCGTTGCAGATTATGCGGCAGAACTCCATCACACAGCTCATCGTTGTCGACGCCGACGGCCGCTACCTCGGAATAATACATATACATGATATACTGAGAGAAGGAATAATATAAATCATTTGTCTTAACTTCTTAACTCCTGTCTCCTTAACTCCTGAATAAAATATGAAACTGTATACAGACAAG
>JBGUZF010000033.1:0-10716 GCA_045222795.1 Bacteroidales bacterium | reverse complement strand
GCCGACCGCAGTAAATTAAAAGAATTACTTTCAACTTTCAACTTTCAACTTTCAACTTTAATCTCTTCCTTCGCTATCGGCAATGCCTTGAAGCGCGGTATCCCTGTGGCTATCGTGGGAGCGCCGAATGCAGGCAAGTCGACGCTCCTCAACGCCCTGCTGGGCGACGACCGAGCCATAGTGAGCGCCATCCCCGGCACCACACGCGACACCATCGAGGAGACCCTCACCATCGACGGCATCACCTTCCGCATCATCGACACCGCGGGCCTGCGCAGTACCGACGACGAGGTGGAGACCCTCGGCATCGAACGCAGCCGCAAGGCGGTGGAAGAGGCCACGCTGGTCCTCTACCTACACGACAGCACACAACCTTGGCTAGAGCCGGAGATAGAGCTCGACGGCAAGAAGGCCATCATAGTCCTCACCAAGACGGACCTACCCCACCCTACTCCGTCCACTCCACACCTCGCCATCTCGGCGAAGACCGGAGAAGGACTCGACGAACTGAAGACAGCAATGGTCGCCGCCGTGCGCGATGACATGCGCGACAGCGACATTCTCGTCAGCAACCCGCGCCACTACGAGGCGCTGCTCCGCGTGCAGCAGGCGCTGCTACGTGTGGAGCAAGGGCTCGAGAGCGGCACCCCCACCGACCTCGTGGCCATAGATCTGCGCGACGCGCTATACCACCTGGGGACAATAACAGGCGAAGTAAGCAACAACGAAATACTCGGAAACATATTCTCACGCTTCTGCGTGGGGAAATAAAACTGTACGATTATGAAGAAAACAATCGCTATACTACTCATCCTTTTGCTGCCCCTGCTGGCAGTGGCCAATCCTGCAAAGCCCGGCAAGTCGGCCTACAAGATAACCCTGCAGATCGACGGCGCCACCGACTCGATGCTGCTGCTTGGCTACTACCACCTCAAGGACCGCTACATCATGGACACTGCCTACAACAACGGCCGCGGCAAGTTCGTCTTCGAGAGCGACAAGGAACTCTATCCGGGGCTCTACTTCTTCACCAACAACAACGACCGCCTGACGGAATTCATAGTATACCGTGAGAAACCCTTCTTCACCCTGCATACCGACAACAGCGCCTGGACCATGCACATGAAGGTGAAAGGGTCGAAGCAGAACGAAATCTTCTTCTCCTACCAGAAAGAGAGCGAGACCGTCTATCAGGAGATGGACAAAATGAAACCGAAGCTCGACTCGGCGACATTTGCCGCCTACCAGCGCGAGCAGCACCTGCGTATCGACAGCATCAAACAGGCCTACATAGACAAGTATCCCGACGCCATGTTCACCAAGATGATGACTGCCACCAAGAACGTCGACGAGACAGTGCCTGTGAAACATCCCGACGGCACCGATATGACGCAGCGCGAACGCTACGACTACTTCATGCAGCACTACTTCGACTATATCCCTGTCGACGACGACTTCATCATCCGCACACCCAAACCCGTGTTCTACCAGCGCGTGGTTGACTATACCGACAAGTATATGCGCGGCATGCCGCCCGATGAAATCTGCCCTCTCCTGGACAGCCTGCTCGACCGTGCCGAACCCGCCAACCAGGTGTTCCGCTGGCTGCTGCACCACCTCACGGAGAAATACCTGCAGAGCAACGTGATGGTCTACGACGAAGTCTATGTGCACCTCGTCCAGCGTTACTTCGCCACAGGACGCGCGCCGTGGTACCCGCCCTCGTCGATCGACGAACAGGTGACACGCGCCAACAAGTGGGAGCGTCTGCTTGTAGGCCGCGAGGCGCCGGAGCTCATCCTCTTCGACACCCTGCATCATCCCCACTCGCTCCACCACCTCGGCGGCAAGTACACGCTGCTGGTCTTCTGGAGTCCCACCTGCGGCCACTGCCGCGAGATAATCCCCGAGACCTATAAGGTCTTCAACGAATTCGCCGACAGCCTCAACATCACAGCCTTCGCCATCCTCAGTGAGCCCGACGAGCAGACGGTGGTCAAATGGAAGAAATTCCTTGCCGACCACAACATGACCAACCCGCGCTGGGTGAACCTCAACGGCGGCGAGGCCAACATCGACTGGCGCGAGGTGTACGACATCACCACCACGCCGCAGATATACCTCATCGAAAACGAGAAGCACACCTTCCTTGCCAAGAAGATGAACGCCGACCTGCTGCGCCAGATATGCAAACAATTAAAATAACACAATAACCATGAAACGTACATTAATCATCGCCGCGGCGGCCACCCTGCTGCTCGCCGGCTGCAAAGAAAAGAAAGCCATGGACGACAATCCCTTCTTCGCGGAATGGGGCACTCCGTATGAAATCCCCGACTTCGGCCGCATCAAGACCGAGCACTACATGCCTGCCTTCAGCGAAGGTATCGAGCGTCAGAAAGCAGAGATCGACGCTATCGTCAACAACCCCGAAGCCCCTACCTTCGAGAACACCATCCTCGCCCTCGAATACAGTGGCCAGCTCCTCAACGAGGTCAGCGCCGTCTTCTTCAACCTCAGCGAATGTGAGAACAACGACGAGATGGAGGCCATAGCCGAAGAGGTGACCCCCATGCTCTCGGCCCACGGCGACGACATAGCCCTCAACGCCGCCCTCTTCCAGCGTATCAAAGCCGTCTACGACCAGCGCGACAGCCTCGACCTCAACCCCGAACAGATGCGTCTGCTCGAAGAGCAGTACAAAGGCTTTGTGCGTGGCGGTGCCAACGTGCCCGCCGAACAGCAGGAGCGCTTCCGCAAACTCAACGAAGACATAGCCTCGCTCACCCTGCGCTTCGCACAGAACGTGCTCAAGGCCACCAACGCCTATACCAAAGAACTCGCCGACGGCACCAAGGTGACCCTCGACATGCCCACCTGGGAACCCTTCATGCAGAGCTGCCCCGACCGCAAACTGCGCGAGGAGGTGTGGCACGCCTTCACCGACCGCTGCAAAGAGGGTGAGTTCGACAACACCAAGATCATTGACACCCTCGTCAACCTGCGCCTCGAGCGTGCACAGATCCTCGGCTTCCCCACCCATGCCGACTGGGTGCTCGACGACTGCCTCGCCAAAACTCCCGCCAATGTCTACAAATGCCTGATGGACATCTGGACTCCTGCCCTCAAGGTCGCCAAGCAGGAGCGCGACATCTATCAGAAGATGCTTGAGAAAGACGAGCCCGGTGCCAAGCTCCAGCCTTGGGATTGGCGCTACTATGCCGAGAAATACCGCGTGGAGAAATATGCCCTCGACGATGCTGTGGTGCGGCCCTACTTCGCTCTCGACAGTGTCCGTGAAGGCGCCTTCATGGTTGCCAACAAGCTCTACGGCCTCACCTTCACCGAGCGCGCCGACCTGCCCACCTACGACAGCGAGGCCCGCTGCTTCGAGGTCAAGGACGGCGACGAGACCATCGGTATCCTCTATATGGACTTCCACCCGCGTGCCAGCAAGCGCAGCGGCGCCTGGATGACAGAGTTCCGCGGCCAGAAGCGCGACCTGCAGGGCAACAACATCATCCCCATCATCCAGGTCGTCTGCAACTTCACCAAGCCCACCGCCGACAAACCCTCTCTGCTCAACTTCGACGAGAGCGAGACACTCTTCCACGAGTTCGGCCACGCTGTCCACGGTCTCCTCAGCAAGTGCACCTATCCGTCGCTGGCCGGCACCAACGTGCCGCGCGACTTCGTCGAGCTGCCCTCGCAGGTGATGGAGAACTGGTGCCGTCACCCGCAGGTGATGAAGATGTACGCCCACCACTATGAGACCGGCGAAGCCATCCCCGACGAGCTTATCAAGAAGATTGCCGCCGCCCAGACCTACGGTCAGGGCTTTGCCACCACCGAGCTCCTCGCCGCCTCGCTGCTCGACATGGACTACTACAGCCTCACAGAGAAGCAGGCCATCGACCCGCTGACCTTCGAGGAGCAGGCTATGCAGAAGATTGGCCTCATCCCCGAGATTATCAGCCGCTACCGCAGCCCTTACTTCCAGCATATCTTCACCACCGGCTATGACGCAGGCTACTACAGCTACACCTGGACGGCCATCCTCGACGCCGACGCCTTCGAGGCCTTCAGCGAGAGCGGCGACCTCTTCAACCCTGAACTGGCCAAGAAATTCCGCCACCTCCTCGAGAGCGGCAACACCGTCGAGCCTATGGAACTCTACCGCGCCTTCCGCGGCAAAGACCCCTCGCCCAAGGCTCTCCTCAAACGCAAAGGAATGCTTTGAGAATTGAAAATTGGAAGTCCCGAAAGTTGAGTGCAGAGAAAGCTAACTTTCTTTGCCGAAATGAAGGGACGTAGACGAAGTCAAAATTGAAAATTGAAATTATGGAGGACAACTCTTATCGCCGCCTCACCCGCAGCACCAGCGACCGCCGTATCGCCGGTGTGTGCGGAGGATTGGCCAAGTACCTCAACATCGACCCCACCGTCGTCCGTATCCTCTTCCTGATTGCCCTGCTGTTCGGAACGATGGGCTTCTGGGCCTACCTCATCATCTGGATAGCAGCACCCGAGGACAACATGATTGAGCGTTAACCTATGCGCCGACTGCTAATAGTCGTCCTGCTGACGCTGCCTCTTGTCGCCACCGCACAAGAGGCAGCATCGGCAATGGCCAAACGTCTGTTGGGCAAAGAATCCTCGCATTTTGTCTTCAACAAGATTGAAGCGGAGTGCGACACCTTCGCCATCTACCCCGGCAGCGACGGCAGACATGTATGCATCTCGGGCAACAACGACATCAGCATGGCCGTAGGCTTGAACCACTACCTGCGGAAATACGCCCATGTGCATGTGTCGTGGTTCGACACCGAGCCTCTGCTGTTGCCCCGTCGGTGGCCGATGCCGCCTAACGCCGAAGGCGGACGGGCAGCAACGCCCGACCGCTTCTTCCTCAACTACTGCACCTACGGCTACACGATGGTGTGGTGGCAGTGGCCGCAGTGGGAGCGCTTCATCGACTGGATGGCCCTCAACGGCATCAACCTCCCGTTGGCACTCACCGGCCAGGAGGCCGTGTGGCAGGAGGTGTGGCGCGAGATGGGCATGAGCGACGACGAGATACGCGCCTACTTCTCCGGTCCAGCACATCTCCCCTGGCACCGTATGGCCAACCTCGACGGCTTCGGCGGTCCCCTGCCCCAGTCGTGGATTGATGGGCAGAAAGAGTTACAGAAGCAGATACTGGAACGCGAGCGAGCCCTTGGGATGACTCCCGCCCTGCCTGCTTTCGCGGGTCATGTACCCGCACGCATCGCCGAACTGCACCCTGAGGCCGACATCAAGCGTCTCTCGCCCTGGTGCGGTTTCGAACCCACCTGCTTCCTCAACTCCACCGACACCCTCTTCGCCGACATACAGCGCCGCTACCTCGCCCGTCAGCAAGCACTCTACGGCACCGACCACATCTACGGCTGCGACCCCTTCAACGAGATGGACCCGCCCTCGTGGGAGCCCGACTACCTGGCCGCCGTATCGGAAAACATCTACCGCACCCTCCAGGCCTCCGACCCCGATGCACGCTGGCTGCAGATGAGCTGGGTGTTCTACTACAAGCGCAAGCAGTGGACACCCGAACGGCTCCGCGCCTACCTCACCGCCGTGCCGCAGGACAGCCTCGTGCTGCTCGACTACTTCTGCGAGAAGACCGAAGTGTGGCGCACCACCATTGACAGCGTAAGCAAAGAAGGTTTCTTCGGCCAGCCCTTCATCTGGTGCTACCTCGGCAATTTCGGCGGCAATACCATGCTTGTGGGCGACCTCCACGAGATAGAGCGCAAGATGCGGGCAGCCCTCGCCGAGTCGAGCAAAAACCTGCGCGGCATAGGCTCCACCCTCGAAGGCTTCGACTGCAGTCCTCAGACCTACGAATACCTCTTCTCCGCCATATGGGGCCTCAAAGCCGACGACTTCGTCGACCAATGGGCCGACATGCGCTATGGTAAACACAACGCCAACGCCCGCCAAGCCTGGCATCTGCTGGCCGACAGCGTCTACCGCGACTGGTCGTTCTATGGTCTCGGCACACAGATGGTGGCGCGGCCCGACTTCGAAGGTCACGGCACCTACTACACCAAGCCCTACTACTCCTACAATAACGACCGACTGCTCGAAGCCGTCCGACTGCTCATGAAGCATCCGTCCGACAGCTACGGCTACCGCTACGACATCGTCAACCTCCTCTCGCAGTGGATGGGCAACCGCTTCATGGACCTCCGCAACAACTTCACCCAAGCCTACAAGGCCGGCGACACCGCAGCGATGCGACGTGCCTATGAAGCCGCCGAACGGCTGACTTTGGATGCCGACGAGCTGCTCCGTACACTGCCGGAGTTCGACTTCTACAAATGGGTCTCCGATGCCCGTGCATGGGGCGGCAGGAACCGCGAATTGCAGGACTACTACGAGACGCAGGCACGCACCCTGCTCACCGTTTGGGGCGGTCCCGTGCTCAACGACTACGCCAACCGTCTCTGGGGCAAACTGCTGCGCGACTACTACTGGCAGATACGCTGGAAGCCCTTCTTCACCGAAGCGATGAAAGCAAAAGCCAACGGTACCGACCTTGACCTGGAAACCTTCAAGCAGCGTCTCTCCGAGCGCGAGCAGACATTCGCCTACCGCACATGGACCAGACTTCACATCGGAGAGCCTACACCATTACTGAAGCAAGCAAAGAAGATATTGAAAAATATCTCCAACGGCAAATACTAAAAAAGCCCCGCCATTCGGCGGGGCCTTTCTTTAAACTGTAACCAGTAAACATTACCCTATCTGCAGCATCACCTGCTGTGCCAGCTCGTTGGCGCGGGCCTCGGTGGCTGCTTCGCTGTAAATGCGGATAATGGGTTCGGTGTTGCTCTTGCGGAGGTGCACCCAGCCGTCGGCGAAGTCTATCTTCACGCCGTCGATGGTGGTCACCTTCTCCACCTTGGCGTCGGCCTTGTAGAAGGCAGCGACCTTAGCGAGCAGAGCGTCGACGTCCATATCGGGAGTGAGGTCCTTGCGGTTCTTCGATATGATATATTCTGGATAACGTTTCTTCAGCTCACTCACTTTTAGTCTCTTTGACTCTTTGACTTTTTCACTCTCTTTGGCAAGCAGCGTGAGGAACAAGGCGACACCGACGAGAGCGTCGCGGCCGTAGTGGAGGGCGGGATAGATGACGCCTCCGTTGCCCTCGCCACCGATGACGGCACCCGTCTGGCGCATCAGCGTGGTAACGTTCACCTCGCCCACGGCGGCGGCGTTGTACTCGCAGCCGGCATAGCGGCGCGTGACGTCGCGCAGAGCGCGGCTGCTCGAGAGGTTGCTCACCGTGTTGCCAGGCGTGTGCTGCAGCACGTAGTCGGCCACAGAAACAAGGGTGTACTCCTCGCCGAACATCTCACCTGTCTCGCACACCAGTGCCAGACGGTCGACGTCGGGGTCGACGACGATGCCGAGGTCGCAGTGGTTCTCGCGCACGCAGTCGCTAATCTGCGTGAGGTTCTGCGGTATCGGCTCGGGGTTGTGGGCGAAGTGGCCCGTGGGCTCGCAGTTGAGCTCAACGACCTCCTTGACACCCAACTTGCGCAGCAAGCGCGGGATGGCAAGTCCGCCGGTGCTGTTGACGGCGTCGACGGCCACCTTGAAGTTGGCTTTCTTGATAGCCTCCACGTCGACGAGCTTAAGACCCAGCACACGCTCGATATGACGGTCGATCCAGTCCTCCTCGACGGTCACCTGTCCGAGGTCGTCGACTTCGGCATAGTTCACCTCGCCGCTCTCGGCAAGACGAAGAACTTCCTTACCCTCGGCGTCGCTGATGAACTCACCCTTGCTGTTGAGCAGCTTGAGGGCGTTCCAGTGCTTGGGGTTGTGGCTGGCGGTGATGATGATGCCGCCGTCGCAGTGGCCGTCGATGACGGTCATCTCGGTGGTCGGCGTGGTGCTGAGACCTGTCTCCAGCACGTCGACACCCATACCCTGCAGTGTGCCCTCCACGAGGCGGTCGACCATAACGCCGCTGAGGCGTGCGTCGCGACCCACGGCCAGACGCAGACGGCGCCCGGGATTGGCACCTTTGAGGAAGGTGGCGAAAGCCGAAGTGAACTTCACAACATCGAGGGGCGTGAGACCCTCGCCTGCGGGACCGCCGATGGTTCCGCGGATACCGGAGATACTCTTTATTAAGCTCATATTTTTCTTTTTTGGGGGAGTTAAAGAAGTTAAAGGAATTTATCGCTCGCTTTGCTCGCTAGAAGTTAAAGGACAAATGTTCTGTATCTGCAAAAGGTATTGTCCCTTAACTCCCCTTAACTTCTCTTATCTTCCCTTAACTCCCATTATTATTATTTCTTTGGTCTCATAATGATGAACGGCACGAGGCACTCCTCCATCGAGATGCCGCCGTGCTGGAAGGTGTTGTTGTAGTACTTCACGTACTCGTTGTAGTTGTTGGGGTAGGCGAAGAAGTCGTTCTCGTGGCAGAAGATGTAGGGGCTCGTCACGTGGCGGCGCGGCAGGAAGAGCTTGGCGGCATCACCCTCGTACACCTGGCTGGGGTTGTAGTCGAGCAGCCGTCCCTGCTTGTAGCGCAGGTTGACGCTGATGTCGCGGTCGCCCTTGACGCGCACGGGGCGGTCGATGCGCACCGACCCGTGGTCGGTAGTGATGATGACGTTCACATCCTTTTCGCTCAGCGCCTGCAGCATCTCCATCAGGGGCGAATGCTCCATCCACGACAGCGTCAGCGAGCGGTAGGCCTTCTCGTCGTCGGCCAACTCGCGCACTATGTCGCTGTCGGTGCGGGCGTGCGAGAGCATGTCGATGAAGTTGTAGATGATGACGTTCAGCGGCGACTGCATCAGCTCGGGCACACGGTCGACGAGGCGCTTGCCGTACTGTGCGTTGAGCACCTTGTTGTAGGTGTGCTTGAGGCCGAAGCCGTGACGGCGCAGCTGCTCGCCGAGGAGCTCGCTCTCGCACTGGTTCTTCCAGCCCTGCTCGTCCTCGTTCACCCAATACTGCGGGTACTTCTTCTCTATCTCGCTGGGCATCAGGCCTGCGAACATGGCGTTGCGGGCAAACTGCGTGGTGGTGGGGATGATGGTGTAGTATATGTCGTCGCGCTCGACGCGGTAGTACTGCTCCAGCAGCGGCTGCACGAACTTCCACTGGTCGTAGCGGAAATTGTCAATGACTATCAGGAACGTAGGAGTGATTGCTTGATTGCTTGATTGCTTGATTGCTTGAGGTTGCAGCAGCGGGAACATGTTTTCCCTCAGCACCGTGGTGCTCATCAGGGGCTTCTCGTCGCTGCCTGCGAGCCAGCCCTGGTAGTGCTCCTCATAGTAGCGGCAGAACTGGCGGTTGGCCTCCTCCTTCTGCGAAAGGAAGATGTCGTGTATCGACGGGTCGTCGGTCGTGGCCAGCTCGATGTCCCAGTAGACCAATCGGCGGTAGAGCTCCACCCACTCCTGCCAGTCGAGCCTTCCGCCCAGCTGCATGCCTATCTCGCGGAACTGCTGCTGGTAATTCATCGTCGAATGCTCGCTCTGCAGGCGGCGCAGCTCGGTGTGTTTCTTCACCGTGAGCAGTATCTGGTTGGGGTTCACGGGCTTGATGAGGTAGTCGCTAATTTTGCCGCCGAGGGCATCCTCCATTATGTGTTCCTCCTCGCTCTTGGTGATCATCACAACGGGCAGTTGCGGCCACCGTTCCTTGATCATCTTTAGCGTGTCGATACCGCTGAGGCCGGGCATCTGCTCGTCGAGAAACACCAGGTCGGCCCTCCGCTCCTCGAGTTCGTCGAGGGCGTCGCGGCCGCTCTGCACGGGTATCACATCGTAGCCTTTCTCCTTGAGAAACAATATATGGGGCTTCAGCAGCTCTATCTCGTCGTCCGCCCACAGTATGGTGACATTGCTCATTTTTCCTGTTTTATCCACAATAACTCACAAACCACGTTTTTATTGTCACACCCCCGCAATAAAAGTATCACATACGGATCACTTTCGGATCACTTTCGGGTCACTTACGGGTCACTTACCTATCACTTACCTCCTCCCCCCAACACCCTACCCTCCTGATGCCGAGATTTGCATATATAATGTATTTTGCGTATCTTTGCAGCCGCAAAGTGAGACAACAATACTGCGCTGCAAGTTGATACTTAACGACATATACCAAGACAGCCGATTGGCTGCCACCCTCGTGGAGCGGCTGGGGACGCGCCAGGCACGCCTGCATGTCGACGGCATGACGGGTTCGCTGCCGGCGGTAATCATTGCGGCGACAGCCGCGAAGATGCCCACCGCGAGCCATCTTGTCATAGCCCCCACCAAGGAAGACGCCTTCTACCTCGCCAACGACCTCGAAGCATTATTTAATGAGGAATGTGGAATGAGGAATGAGGAATTAAATGACTCGGCTGACAATTCATCATTCAACACTCATCATTCAACATTATCTACGATGTTGTTTCCGACGAGTTACCGCAAGGCGTACCTCTACAACGAGGAGGAGACCGAGAACGCCAACGTGCTGCTGCGCTCGGAGGTTATCAAGGAAATGGCCGCCGGACGCCCACTGGTGGTGGTCTCCTACCCCGAGGCGCTGAGCGAGAAGGTGGTGGGCAGCCGCACGCTGATAAGCAACACCCTGCGCATAGCGCGCGGCGAGAAGAAGGACATGTGGGAGGTGGTGGAACGCCTGCAG
>JBGUZF010000032.1:0-13325 GCA_045222795.1 Bacteroidales bacterium | reverse complement strand
TAGCTCAGCATCGTGACGGCGGTCTTCTCGCTGATGCCGCGCGTCTGCAGGTAGAACTTCGCCTGCTCGTCGAGCTGCCCTATGGTGGAGCCGTGCGAGCACTTCACGTCGTCGTTGTATATCTCCAGGAAGGGGCGTGTGTCCACATGCGCCTTGTCGGTGAGCAGTATGTTGCGGTTGGTCATGTAGGCCTCGGTCTTCACGGCGCCGTTCTGCACCAGCACGTGGCCGTTGAAGCGGGCGCGGGCGCGCTCGTCGATGATGCCCTTGTAGAGCTCGCTGCTCGTGCAGCGGGGCTTGGCATGCTCCACGAAGACGTAGTTGTCGCACTCCTCCTCGCGGTCTATCAGGTAGAGGCCGTCGGCCCTGAGGGTGCAGCCCTCGCCCTGCATGCGCACGGTGATGTTGTTCCTCACATGTCCGCCGCCGAGGGTCACGGTGCAGGTCTCCAGCGTCGAGCCCTCCTGCATGGTGATGTCGAGCTGCGTGATGTGGCGCTGCGGCGTGTTGACGCCCTGCAGGCGGTAGAGGGTCACCTTGGCGCCCGCCTCCACCTCGAGGCACATGTTCTCCACGTCGGGCATCACCGTGTAGCCCTCGCCGTCGCGCAGCATGAACATCGGCGCGTCGTCGGGATGGCACAGCACCAGACGCCTCTCCTCGCCGCTCTTTGCCACCATCTGCTGCCTCTCAGCCTCGCAGCGCCATCCGTCGTTCCATATATTCGGTAACTGATCCTTTCTGATCATCAGTTTTAGTTTTAAGTATTAAGTTTTAAGCTGTAAGTAGGGCGGCAACCACCTAAAACTCACAGCTTACAGCTTACAGCTATTCTCCCAACTCTTCCTTTATCCAATCATATCCCTTCTCCTCCAGCTCCAGAGCCAGTTCCTTGGGACCTGTCTTCACAATGCGGCCCTCGTAGAGCACATGCACGAAGTCGGGCACTATGTAGTCGAGCAGGCGCTGGTAGTGGGTGATGACGATGGTGGCGTTGTCCTTCGAGCGCAGCTGGTTCACGCCGCTGGCCACTATGCGCAGGGCGTCGATGTCGAGGCCCGAGTCCGTCTCGTCGAGTATGCTCAGCGTGGGGTTGAGCATAGCCATCTGGAAGATCTCGTTCTTCTTTTTCTCGCCGCCGCTGAAGCCCTCGTTCACCGAGCGGTTGGCGAGGTTCGTGGTCATCTCCACCACCTTCTTCTTCTCCTCCATCAGGCGCAGGAACTCGCTGCCGCTGAGGGGGTCGAGGCCGTGGTATTTGCGCTGCTCGTTGACGGCGGTGCGCATGAAGTTGGTGATGCTCACGCCCGGGATCTCCACCGGGTACTGGAAGCCGAGGAACAGGCCCTCGCAGGCGCGCTGGTCGACGGGCAGGTCGAGGATATTCTTGTCCTTGAAGAGCACCTCGCCGGCGGTGACGGTATATTTGGGGTTGCCGGCCACCACACCCGCCAGGGTGCTCTTGCCGTTGCCGTTGGGGCCCATGATGGCGTGCACCTCGCCGCGGTTCACCTCCAGGTTCACGCCCTTCAGTATCTCGCGGTCGCCGATGGAAGCATGCAGGTTACGTATCGATAATAGTGACATATCCTATTGCAAATTAGTTGTTTTTTATATTTTATCTTTCAATAACGCCGAATTCCCGCCGATATTGTGTGGGGGGTGAAATTGTGGGCGGTGGAGGAAAAGGAGAAGGGTAGCTTTCAACCGAAACTGAGTGAGAGTTAGGTGAGACTTAAGTGAGACTTAGGTGAGACTTAGGTGAGACCTAGGTGAGACCTAGGACCCTAAAAAAGGCGGCTATGGATAATGGAGTCGTCAGCGGTTGACGATCTTGCGGGTGAGGGTGCCTGAGGGGGTGACGACCTGGAGGAGGAAGACGCCCGAAGATGAAAGGTGAAAGGTGAGAGGTGAAAGGTGAGAGGTGAAAGGCGTCGGAGGGACAACGGTGCGGCCCATAAGGTCGAGGACGCTGACGGTGGCGGGCACGGAGAGCTCTATGGTAACGCTGCCGTGAGAAGGATTGGGGTAGATGTTGATTGCTTGATTGCTTGATTGTATGATTGCTTGAGTGGTGGTGTCGGCAGCAGTGGTGTCGGCGGGAATCACCATCGTGTGGAACTCAGCGGAAAGCCAGTCGCCGTAGATGCTGTCGGCACAGAGGGCGCGGACGCGGAGCTCGTAGCGGCTGTCGGGGAGCAGCGGAGGAAGGCTGAGGGTGGAGGAAGAGTCGGTGAGGGAAGTCAATGCAGAGCCCTGCAGGCCGTATTCCACCTCCCAGGCCTGGGGTTCGAAGGAGGAGGTCCAGGCGGCCACATAGCCGGATACAAGACTGTCGGGGGTGAGGCTCGCGGCGGAGGAGTCGATGGCGACGGAGAGGATGCGGGCGCAGGTGTCTGGGAGCGTCAGGAACTGGGCGCCGGCCCAGTTGCCATAGATGAAGCCGCAGACGGAGCGGACATAGACGTCGTAGAGCGTGTTGGCCTCGAGGCCGGTGAGGGTGTAGCTGTTGCCGCCCACGGGTTGCCAGACGCCGTCGAAGGGGTTCTCGCCGGTGAGGCAGTAGAGCACCTCGAAGCCGTCGGGGTCGGAGCTGGCGCTCCAGGAGACTACGGCCTCGTGGATGTCGGGCTCGGCGGAGAGGGTGAGGATGGAGGCGCAGGAGTCCTGCAGGGTGGTGAAGGAGAAGGGGGCCCAGTCGCCGCGGATGCCGTTGTTGCACATGGTGCGGATATAGACGTCGTACTGCGTGTTGGCGGCGAGGCCGCTGAAGGTGTAGTTGCCGTCAGCGACAGTGAGCAGGGTGCCGTTGCCGAGGGTGAAGCCCGCGGTGCCGTATTCGAGCTCGTAGCCGTTGACGCTGCCGGTGGCGTTCCAGGCGATGACGGCCTCGTGGATGTCGGGCGCCGCCGCAAAGGAGGTGACAGAGGCGCAGGGGTCGTGCCAGAGGGCGAGGTTGTCGACACAGAGCCAGGAACCCTGCTGGCGGTCGAGACTGGCGGAGGAGACGAGCATGATGATCAGCGAATCGGGCGTCTGCAGTGGATAGGTGGTGTCGATATCGTAGAGCGACATATAGCCTACGGTGAAGGGGGCGTAGGAGGCGGTATCTGCGAGGGCAATATTGGCGCCGCCACCCACCACCTCGCGGCGGCCGAGGGTGCTGTTGTAGCGGGTGCCGAGGAGCAGCACACCGCCGTTGTCGCCACCGACGGCCGAATGGTATTTGTAGGAACCCGTGAGGCGCGAGGGGACGAAGTCGCCGAGGGCGATGCCGCCGTCGAAGTAGTAGTTGACGTCAAGGGCCGCAAAGGTGGAGAGGAGCGTCTCGAGACTGTCCATATTACCCATGAAGGTGTTCATCAGGGGGATGAAGTGGTCGATATCCACAGCGCCCGTGGAGAGGATGCTGGGGTAGACGGTGTTGGTGAGGGTGGTGTCGAGGGAACCCGAGGCGACGGAATAGACGGTGGAGGAAATGATGTCGCTGAGCATGAAGGTCTCGAGCTTCACCGCCTTGCTGCCGTCGGGCACAGAGCCCGTCTCCTGACTGGCCTTGATGAGGGGGATGTCGGTGTTGACGTTGATGTTGAAGCCCGACACCGTCATAGTCTCGTTGACGGGATATGAGAGGTAGTCCCACCCCGTGGGGGTGGAGAAACTGCTGTATACCGAGATGGGTATGAACAAGGCTGTGACGCTGTAGCCGGAATGCGAGGTCCACTGTTCGAAGCTGCCGTAAGGCACCGAAAAGCTGGTGCTCTGGGCGCTGGCGAAGCCGTGTGCCAGAAGCGCCGCGAGGAGCAGGGAGAGAAGTTTCTTGGTCATAAAAAGAGCTGTTTTGACGGTGCAAAGGTACACATTTTTTTCCATACGGCGACACAATATAAAAAAAAATAAAGCGTTAGACATAATGTTTAATGATTAATGATTAATGATGAACGTTTGGTAGAATCATGAGTACGCCGATAGTGACACTGACGACCGACTGGGGTGACGGGAGTTTCTTCGCCGGAATGGTGAAGGGGCTGCTATACAGCCATGTGGACGGTGTGCAGGTGGTGGACATCAGCCACCGCCTGGAGGCGTTCAACGTGATGACGGCGACCTTTGTGGTGCGCCAGGCCTGCATGGGTTTCCCCGCCGGCACGGTGCACATCATCGACGTGGCCACACAGCAGCCGTTCCTCTGCATCAAATCACGCGGACAGTACTACCTGTGCTGTGACAACGGGTTGCCATACCTGGTTTTCGGCAACGACATCGAGGAAGCGGTACAGTTGGCGGTGCACGAAAACGGTGTCTACAACTTTGCGGCATACAACCTCTTTGCCCCCGCAGCCGTGAAGCTGCTGCGCGGCGCCGCGATGAGCGACATAGGCGAGCCCGCGCCCCAACTGACGCAACGCACCATGCCGCGCTTTATGCAGCAGGGCGACTACTACCGCATCTACATACATTACATAGACAACTACGGCAACGCCTATCTAGGCATGACCTACAAGGAGTTCGAGGAACTGCGCGCCGGGCGCGACTTCGTGCTGACGGTGAGGGAGCAGGATGTGACGGAGCTGATGACGAGCTACTACCAGCAGCACGCCACCAACGACCCGCGCCGCAAACTGCGCCTGACGGTGTCGGCAACAGGACTGCTGGAGCTTGCCGTAAAAGAATGTTCACTCGCACAGCTTATGGGCCTGCGAGTGAACGAAAGCGTGTTACTTAGGTTTAAATAGATTATTCAGCCTTCGGTGTCTTCCAATTGAAGAATACCTGTATTCCGGCCATCTGGTATAACTGCCAGTGACCCCACTTGCCCATACCGCTGAAGTCGGTATCCCACTTCATATTGAGGGCAAAGTTGGCTGCGATATGGTCGGAGAAGCGGTAGTCAAGCTTCAACTCGAAGTCGAGGTCGGTCTCGAAGGCGCGGCGCTGGAGCCAGTTTTTGGCGGCAAGGGCGTCGTAGGTCTCGCCCTCGGCAAGGGCATACTTGCTGTTAACATCGCCGGTGACGGGGTCGACCATATTATCCCAAGCCATGTTGGTGGGTTTCCAATAGTCGTAGAAGAGTTCGATACGGGCGTAGAGGTCGAGTTTGGGCAGGAGGTCCTTCTTGAGGTACTGGGCCTTCACATAGCTACCGAGTGCGAAATAGACATGGTTGAAAGTGGTTGGATTGGTGGCGTCGAAGTCGTCGGGCTGTATGACACCGTAGGTGTTGCCGTGGGCGATGAGGCTGTCGTCGCAGACGAAGGTGGTCTTGCCGGTGAGGAACGAGAGCGACACCGACCAGTCGGTCTTCTTGTACTCGAAGGAGAGGGCAGTGGTGAGGTAGGCGGGGGCGAAGAAACCGGAGACCTTCTGCTTGGTTTCCTCGGCGGCGGCGCCTATGCCGTCGTAGACGTAGCCGTTGCCAAACTGGGTCTTGAGGTTAGCGGTGAGAGAAGCGCCCCATCCCTTGTAGGCGTTCCACGAGAGGGCGCTGGTGAGGTCGATCTTGTCGTTGCTCTTGCGACGGGTCTCGAAGAGGCCGCCGGCGGAGTCGGCAGCGCTGTTGTCGAGGTCCTGCCAGGCATAGCCGTAGGCGAGGTCGACGACATTATCCCACACATACTTGGGGTGCGTGTACTTGTAGTTGCCGAAGAACGTTCCGGTGACGTCGATCTGCGAGTTGCCGGTCGAGGACCAGTTCTTGAACAAAAACTCGCTGGCCTTAAGGGCGGGCGTGGTGCTGGTTGTCCAGGTACCTGCGGGCTTGGCATTCTCCTCGGGGGCGGGAGCGGCCTCTTCCTGGGCGGTGGCGATAGTGGCGGTGAGCAGCATGGCCGCCAGAAGGGTAAAGATACGTTTCATTGTTCTAGAATATTGGTTATTACTTTGTTTATTTCGCCATAGGTGAAGCCGCGGGAGGTGAGGAAGGCCACCAGTTTGCGCTGGTTGTCGGGCGTGAAGTCGGGGCCCAGTTCCTGCATCTTGCGCTCGGCGGTGGCGCGGAGCATCTCGAAATAGCGTTCGTCGTCGACGACGGCGACACCGCTGTCGATGGCCTCTTTGGGCAGGTGTTTCAGGCGGAGCTGGTAGAGCACCTTCTGGCGTCCCCAGCCTTGTTGGAGCATCTTGCTCTCGCAGTAGGCGCGGGCATAACGTTTGTCGTCGAGGTAGCCTTCGCTGCGCAGGCATTCCACCACAGCGTTGGCATCGTCGGCTCCGGCGCCCCAGGTGACAAGCTTCTGCCTCACGCCGCTCTCGCATTGCTCTGCAAGGGCACAGTAGCGCCGGGCCCTGTCGAGCAACGCACTATCAATCATTTTCTTACTACTTTTCATCTGGTAAATCCGTCGTTTGTTTCAAAATGCAAAGTTACAATTATTTTTTCAATTTCGGAAAACAAAAAATCAAATTTTGTCATATCAGATTTTTTTTGTAATTTTGCATCGGATATATAATACACCATTGCTTATGGCAAAAGGGAGAATACTATATGTAAGTCAGGAGATTATGCCTTTCTCCGCCGAAAGTGAACTTGCGACGATGGGGCGCTATTTGCCCGCGAAGACGCAAGAGATGGGCCGTGAAATAAGGGTTTTCATGCCCAAGTTCAGCTATGTGGCCGAGAGGAAGCATCAGTTGCACGAGGTGATAAGGCTCAGCGGCATGAACCTCATCATGAACAACTGCGACCGGCAGCTGATCATCAAGGTGGGGTCGATACCGACGGCGCGCATGCAGGTGTACTTCATCGACAACGAGGAGTACTTCGCCAACACCCCCGGCGCCACGAAGGCCGACGGCACCCTCGACCACATGAGCGACGAGCGCCTGCTCTTCTTCGGCCGCGGAACGCTGGAAGCCGTGCGCAAGCTGGCCTGGCAGCCGCACCTCATCAACTTCTGCGGATGGTTCACCTCGATGATTCCCTTCTACCTGCGCCGCATCAACAAGGAGAACGCCTTCTTCAGCGGCACCAAGATGGTGATAACGCTTATGGACGACGGCTTCAAAGGCACCATAGGCGGCGACCTCGAGCGGAAGATGAAGAACGACAACGCCACCGCCAAAGACCTGCGCCTCTACGGCGACACCTCATACATAGGCCTCATGAAATCGGCCATCACCTACTCGCAGGGCGTCATCATAGGCTCGCCCAACGCCAATCCCGAGCTGGTGGCCTTCGCCAAGGAGACCAAGCGCAGCGTGCTCGACTACATCGCTGACCGCGACGAATTCTATACCCGCATCAACAAATTCTATGATTCGCTAATAGGAAGAATCGACAACTAAATGAAAAGAACACTCACAGCCCTCGTGGCTTTACTGACACTGCTGATTGCCGGGTGCAACCCCGAAGAGTCGGACCTCGGCGTCAACCTCGTGGACCCCTCCACCATCTACAACGGCAAGACCGACACCCTCTACGCCGACCTAGCTTACAGCCTCCGCGACGACTCGATAGCCTCCACCGGCGGCGTGTACAACATCGTAGGCTGGTATGCCGACCCCACCTTCGGCAAGATGACGGCCTCTATCTACACACAGATAACGCTGCAGAGCGACGACCAGGGGCTGAGCCTCGGCGGCGCCACCATCGACTCGGCGGTGCTCTGCCTGGTGAAAGACGCCGTGTTCCCCGGCGGCGACCAGAGCCGCAACATCCACTTCGAGATAATGCCTCTGGCCGAAGAGTTGGTGACCGACACCACCTACTACGGCTTCAACACCCTCGCGGTGAGGGAGGGCGTCAAGTACTTCGACAACACCGTCACCATCAGCCCCACCGACACCGTCATACGCTTCCCCCTGAACGGCATAGAGTCCCTGCTGGCACAGAACGCCACGAGCGAAGAATTCCTCGCCTCGGCGAAAGGTCTGCGCATTCGCGTGATTGCCGACGACTCCGACACCGGCATTGTGGCCTTCAACTTCGCGGCCACACAGACACGCCTGACGGCCTACTACCACTACAACGACGACACCGTACAGTCGCAGTATGTCTTCGTGGTGGGCTCGGGAGCCAAACGGTTCATGCACTATGAGCACGACTATGCAGGCTCGCTGGTGGCCGGCGCCGACAGCATCGGCGGCAGCGAGAAACTCTATCTCGAGCCCTACGGCGGATACAACGTGGTGGTCCGATTCGACAGCATGCTGCGCGCCTTCCACGCCGCACACCCGATGGCCGAAATACACTATGCCGAGCTGCTGCTGCCCCTGGCCGACGACGCACCCTCCATACAGCCCGACTCGCTGGTGGCCTACGGCTATGCCAGCGACGGCACGGTGACGCAGGTGTCCGACCAGCGCTACTATCAGGGTGGCGATGGCGGCTATCAGAGCAGCACCAACAGCTACCGTCTGCGCGTCACGCTGCACCTGCAACACCTCCTGCACGCCAACGGCGGCACCGACTACGGCACCCGCCTGATGCTCTACTATTCGCGCCGCACCCCCGGTGCACGCACCATCCTCAACGGCACCTCTGCCGCCAACCCCGCCAAGATAGTTATCACCTATACCGAACCTTCGACAGAAAAATAACACAGTCATCATGAAAAGATACAGCACCCTACTCTTAGCCTGCATCATCTTCGCTACCGCAGCGCAGGCCCAGACCCAGTACCGCAAGACCTATGCCGGCTCCAACCAGGCGTCGGTGGAAGGCACCCTCAACGCCGCCGGCAAACGCACCGACGCATGGACCTGGTGGTACCCCACCGGACAGGTGTCGCAGAAGGGTTCCTACGACAACGGCCGCAAGACGGGCACCTGGGTATACTACTACGACGACGGCAGCAAGATGGCCGAAGAGTGCTACACGACGGGCGTCAGCCGCAGCTGGCACCGCAACGGCGACCTCAAGAGCGAGGTGGCCGTGCAGGACGGCAAGCGCAACGGGCTCTACCGCTCGTGGTACGCCAACGGTCAGACCGAGGAGGAGATAACCTATGTGCGCGGCAGCCGCGAAGGGGCCACCACACAGTGGCACGAGAACGGCAAGGTGAAGTTCAAAGGACAATACAAAGACAACGAGCTGCAGGGTCACGCCATCTGGTGGACCGACAAAGGCCTCAAGGATATGGAAGGCTCGATGGTCAACGGCGACCAGGACGGCGCCTGGACCTTCTACTGGCGTACCAACGGCAAGCTCGGCATTTCGGGCTCCTACGCCGGCGGCAAGGAGATAGGACGCTGGACCTACTACTACGAGACCGGTGAGCGCTGGCGCGAGGGCAACTACCGAAACGGCAAGCGCGAGGGTGTATGGACCACCTGGTACGAGAGCGGCAAGAAGCTCCACGAGGGCGAGTATATGGACGATATGGAGGAGGGCCGCTGGACAGCCTGGTACGAGGACGGCAAGATCGACTACTACGGTGACTTCCATAACGGTCTGAAGAACGGCGAATGGCGCGGTCTCTACGACGACGGCGCCACCCGCTACATCATACACTACACCGAGGACGTGAAGGACGGCGAGGAGGTGCGCTACTTCCCCAACGGCAAGATTGAGCTGCGCCAGAACTTCAACGACGGCCTCCTCGACGGCAAGTACGAGCGCTTCAACGACTCGGGCGCCCCTGTGGAGAAAGGCGCTTTCTCGGCCGGCGAGAAGGAAGGCAAATGGGTGTGGTACGACGGCGGCCGTGTTGTCTACCAAGCCAAGTTCAAAGCCGGCAAGGAGGTGAAGTGAGACTCCTGCTGGCTTCCAAATCGCCCCGCCGCCGACAGCTCTTGTCGCAGCTGGGCTACCCTGTAGATTATATCACCCTCGACACCGACGAGCACCTCTCCTCTCCCCTGCCCGCCGGCGAGGTGGCCGAATACCTGGCGCGCCGCAAGGCGGCCGCCTATCCCGCAGAGAACCTTAAGGACGACGAGGTGCTGGTGACGGCCGACACCGTAGTGGTGCACAACGGACAGGTGCTCGGCAAGCCCGCCGACCGAAACGAGGCGGTGGCTATGCTCCACAAGCTCTCGGGTGACAAGCACACCGTCTACACAGGCGTATGCCTGCGCTCCAAAAACAAAGAGACCTCCTTCACCGAAAGCACCGACGTCTTCTTCCGCACGCTGTCGGACGCCGACATCGACTACTACGTCGACACCTACCGCCCTTACGACAAGGCAGGCTCCTACGGCATTCAGGAATGGATAGGGATGATTGGCATCAGCCGCATCGAGGGCTGCTACTATAACGTCATGGGACTTCCCGTGGCGCGGCTCTACGAGAGGCTGAGCAGCATGTTCGGGTCGAGATAGACAACCTTGCGGTCGAGCAATTCGCGCACCGTCTCCACAACATCGCGATAGCCCTTGCTCTCCAGCAGTTGCTGCAACGCCTGCGGCGACAGCCTCCCGCGCTTCAGTTCTTCTATCACCGCCGCCGCCACATCGGCGTCTCTCCTGTTGTTCTTCAGGCACACGTCGCAACGCCCGCAGTCGCACACCCCTTCGGTCTCACCGAAGTAGGCCAGCAGCTGACGGCTGCGGCACTCTGTGGTGTTGCCAATATAAGCCTTCACGGCGTCGAGCCGCTGACGCGCCGCCTCCTTAAGGCTGTCGTATTCTATCTCGCTGAAGGATATGTCGCGCTCGTCGACACGCGGCGAGGTGAAGACTATCTGCGGCTTGGTGGGTCGCGGACGGTATTCGGCCACATGCATCGCCTGCAGCTGGAACAGCATAGCACGCACGTCGCCGACATCGAGCATGCTGCGCGTCGCTATCTTGCGTTCGTCGACGGGCACCGGTTCGCTGAGCAGGCCCGGGTACATGCGCATGAGCACCTGCAGCAGGTTGCCGAGCGGCAGGTTGTTCACCTGCAGGCGGTAGAGCTCGTCGCGCCCCACGGTGACGTGCAGCGTCGAATAGGCATCCTCCCTGTCGGGCAACGCCACCAGGCCGGCGCGTTCAAGGAAGCGGCAGGCGCTGTAGAAGTCGCGAACATAAAAACCGTAGCTGCCGCACACCTCCTCGAGCTGGAAGTCGAAGCTGCTGTCGGCTCCGCTGCCCATAGGTATCTGGTAGTAGTTGCACAGGGCGCGGTAGGCGTTGCGGATATATTTAAGCGTCGGGAAGTCGTTCTCGAAATGGTGCTCGAGGTTGGCGCCGTCGGCCGAACCGCAGAGCAGCACCGCGTCGGCAGGCTTTCCGTCCCTTCCGGCGCGGCCTGCTTCCTGGAAATAGGCCTCCAGCGAGTCGGGCACATCCATGTGTACCACGAAACGCACGTCGGGCTTGTCGATACCCATACCGAAGGCGTTGGTGGCCACCATCACGCGGCAGCGGTCCTGCATCCAGAGGAGCTGGCGCCTGTCGCGCTCGCGGGCCTCGAGGCCGGCATGATAGTAGGCGGCGGCGATACCTTCGGCGTTCAGCTGGTCGGCCACCTGCTGGGTGGCGCGGCGGCTGCGGGTATAGACGATGCCGCATCCGTCGGTGCCCTTCACTATGCGCAGCAGGCGCGCAATCTTGTTGTCGTAGTAGGCCACCGAATAGCAGAGGTTGGCGCGGGCGAACGACGACTGGAAATGGCGCGGCTGTCGCATCGTCAGGCGCTGCTTGATATCCTCCACCACCGCAGGCGTCGCCGTAGCGGTGAGCGCTATCAGCGGCACCTCGGGATGATACTCCCTGATGGTGGCAATCTGCAGGTAGGGCGGTCGGAAGTCGTAGCCCCACTGCGACACACAGTGTGCCTCGTCGACGGCGATGAGACACACCTTCATCTGACGGAAATGTTCGATGAACATGCGCTGCTGCAGTCGCTCTGGCGACACATAGAGGAACTTCACCGTGCCGCACAGACAGCTCGACAGCACGGCAGAGGCATCCGTGCGGCTCATGCCAGACACAATGCAGGCGGCTTTGAGCTTTCGGTCGTTCAGCTGCTGCACCTGGTCCTTCATCAGCGCTATCAGCGGCGACACCACCAAGCAGAGACCCTCTGCCATCAGCGCGGGTAGCTGATAGCAGAGGGTCTTTCCTCCTCCTGTGGGCAGCAACGCCATAGTGTCGTTGCCCTCCAGCACAGAGTCTATAATCTCCTCCTGCAAGGGGCGGAAAGCGGTATGGCCCCAGTAACGCTTCAGGAGAGAGAGTTTGTCAGCCATTACCTTATCAGGGTGACAGAGCCCGTGATTGAGTTGGGCGTGTTGGTCAACGGTTTGCGGTAGTTGCACACATACACATAGGCTCCCTGGGGGCAGGACTGGCCATTGTGCGTGCCGTCCCATTCAAATTTGGGGTCGTCACTCTCGAACATCAGCTGTCCGTGACGGTCGTAGATGTATATGTGGAAATTCTCGTATTCGTTCAGGCTGAACAGGCGGAACGTGGCGTTGTCGTCCTCGGTGCCGGGGGTGAAGATGTTCGGGAACCACGCCGTGAAGAGAATCACCGGTATGCCGAAGCGGCGGCTCGCCTCGCAGTTCAGCACGTTGCCAGACACCAGCCTCACAAACACCGAGTCGCTGCCCACGGCTTCTTCGAACGTGTGCGTCACCTCACGTCCCGTTGACTGCGAGCCGTCGTCGAACACCCACAGCGTCGTCACGCCGTTGGGCGACACATCCCGCAGCACCACCGTCGGGTCGTCAGGATCCACATAGCCGGGCGTCGTCGATATCGTGGGCACAGGCATCGGACGCACCGTCACCGTCTTGCTCAACGGCGAGGCGTTGCAGTCATTGGTGCCGTGACCTACCATCGTGTACGTCGTGGTGCTGTTCGGCCGCACATACACCACTGCGTTGCCCTGCTGCCCGTTGAGCGACGGGTCGGCCGGTGAGGCTGACCATGTATAGTGGTCGGCGGCAGAGCCCGTGAGTATCACAGTGTCGCCCGGGCAAATAAGGCCTTCCTCGGGACTCATCGCCAGCTGCGGACGCACCAGGTAGGCATGCACGCTGTCCCATGCCACACAGTTTTCGGGGCTCGTCACCCTCACATAGTACACCGAAGTGTCGGCATACGGCGTCACCTGCAGAAGACTGCCGGCTGGTATGCCGCCGCTGATGACACCATAGTCGCGCGACCACTGATATGTGCTGCCGGGATTACGCGGGGCATCCACTATGACATGGGTCTGACTGCCTTGGCACACAACGGTGTCGCCAGTAACCGTCAAATAGGGGTGGGTAAACACCGATATCGTATCGTATGTAATGGCCGAACACCATATCGTGTCGCTCGTGTTGTACGGGTTGAGGTAATACAATCCGTTGCGGACCATCAAGCCTATCGGCTCTATCGAGTGCGAGAATGCCCGTGTGAACTGCCGGTTCGTCGTCCCGTAGCCACGCAGCGTGTCGCGCGGCGCCGTG
>JBGUZF010000031.1:0-20092 GCA_045222795.1 Bacteroidales bacterium | reverse complement strand
CACCTCTTCCCATTCCGAACAGAGAAGTTAAGCCTCACATCGCCGATGATACTGCACTTGTTTGTGGAAAAGTAGGTCGCCGCCAATCTTTATAAGGGAATCACAATTGTGGTTCCCTTTTTGTTTTGCTGTGCGATACATTGTTTCTCCTGCCCGCCGGGCGGGCGAGATCTTGTAAATCTTGTAGATTATTGCCGCCTGCGGCGTATTATCCTGTAGGGGTTAACGTTTAATAGCAAGGTCGCCGCCAATTTTTTTAAAGGAGTTCCATTCGGGACTCCTTTTTTTTGTCCCTTTTGTGACATTTTCTGTTTTATTGCGTTTAATAATAGTATAAAAAATTCAAGGCGCAATGGATGAGCATCCTTTCATAGAACTAGTTGAACAGCATGAGGCGGCTATTGGGCGCGTGTGCCGTTCATTTTGTTCTTTCGCCGAGGACCGAGAGGATTTGCGGCAGGAGATTCTGATCAACCTTTGGCGTGGGTGGAAAAACTATCGTCCCGACCATAAAGCTATTACCTGGGTTTACCGTGTGGCGCTGAACACAGCCATCAGTTGGCGACGGCAGAAGAAGAGGCAAATTGAGACGCTGTCGCTTGACGGATATGACCTACCTGAAGATTCTGTTTTGCGGGAGCAGTCGGCCAACCTAAAAGCGTTGATTGCCCAGCTCCCCGTCAGCGACCAGCGGCTTATCAACCTTTACCTCGACGGATTCACAACTGAAGAGATAGGTCGCCTGATGGGAATCAGCCAAACCAACGTCACCACGCGCATCGGGCGCATCAAAGAAAAACTACGCAAAATAAAAGATATATGAATACTGACGAGTTGATAGAAAGAATACACAACGAAAACGCCACGCTCCGCCGAACGGAGCACCGTGTTCCCCAACGGCTTGCTGTCAGGGTTGCCTGGCGTATTGCGATACCTGCCGCTGCGGCTGCTGCCATATTGCTTATCGTCCTGCTGCCGCACGAAAGGACGTCTGGCAACACGACCTACGCCTCTGCCGGCATTTACTGCAACAGCCAATGCAATCCAGACGATGTGCTGGCCTTGATAGATAATAATATCAACCATATTAGAACGTTACGGAAGTCGAGTGCAATGCCGAGCTTGCATGAGCATTGCCGAGATGAAGTGACGTCATCGAAGATAACAATACAATCATTATGAAACGTATCATGGTTATCATAGCCCTGCTGGCAATAAGCATTGTTGCCAACGCACAAACTGCCCTCTACAAGCATTATGCCAATCGGCAGGGTATAAAAGCCTACTGCGTCGAGCGCTACCCCCTTTCGAGCGGTGACATCGTGACAGTCACCTTCTTCGAGGCCGAAGATAAAGAGACCTATGACTCATTGCGACGCGAGTTGATTCATCTCCCATACGCTCCACGTCGATGGAGCGGCGAGGGCGAGGTGGAATACAATCCCCATCCACGATGGCAGCAGGTACGGGAGAAGACAGAAAAGAAGAGGGCAGAGATAGAAAAGAAAAAGAGGCAGAAGGAGCTTCACATCGACTCGGTGATGCGCGCGAACGGCTATGGGGGCAAACACCTCGTCGTCTTCAATGCCGACGCCCTACCGGGTGACAAGGGCTACTACGCCATCTACTGTCCCTCCGACCGCATGGTGATATTGGCCTTTCACGTTACCAATGACGATGAAGCACGGAAGATTGCCACGCATATGATGGCCACTGAATACTAAATCTTTATTCTCATGAAGCAGCATTTGTTGTTTGCGGTCGTAATGATGACCGCAGGGGTGCTCTCTGCCCAAACCACCGACAGTATTACACAAGCCAAGTTGGACAGCATTGATGCCAAGATGAAGATGCTGAAACTGAAAGAAATCAGCATCTCGGCACCGAAACCCGTATACAGCATGACGGGCGAGGTGGTGAACTACAATGTGGAGAACGACGAGACGGTGCGTGACCTCACCGCGTGGGATGCCATCCGCAACGCGCCGACGGTGCAGGTGGACGAGGAGGGCAACCTCACGATGCGCGGCTCTGAGCAGGTGGAGGTGTGGCTCAACGGACGCCCCACAGGTATGAAAGGCGAGGTGATAAGGGCTTTCTTTGAGAGTATGCCCGCAGAAGCATTGGCTCGCATAGAGGTCATCAAGAACCCCTCGGCCAAATATATGGTGGAAGAGGGCAAGCATATCCTCAACATCGTCACCTCGGCAAAACTGCGTACCAGCGAGCTATGGCTTATAGGCTTGAGCGGCAACACGCGGCCCTATTTCTCGCCGTGGGTGAGCTATGTGCGCAACAGCGACCGACTGAAGTTCAACATCCACCTGGCGGGCAGCCGTAGCCATGGGGAGAGCAACAGCAGCGGCGACGCCACACTCACCGACGGAACCGATACCACCAGCCATTTCTATTATCGCACAACTAATGAAAGTGCCCGTTACTTCGGCGACCTGATGTTCAACATTGACTTCAAGATTGACTCCGTAACCGATCTACACGTCAACAGCTTCAATCTGCTGCAGGGCGACTACAACGACCGAATGGTCACCCACCGTGAGCAGTGGGACTACCGGCCCGACACGGTGCACTATCGCTACCGCGACAGCTCTGACTCACGCTTCGCCATGCTCAATGGTTCCTTGAGTTTCGACATCAAGCGCCGTTTCCGTCGCAAGGGGCAGAATTTGAAATTTGGTGGCGTGTGGAATTATATGTTCAACGGAAACCATTACCTCCAGCAACGCCTCATAGGTCTTGCCGAGGGGGCGCCGACCGTCATGGTGCTCAACGGCTATGACCGCATAAACGACAAATACGGCAGCCGCAACAATGTTGACCTCTCGCTCACCTACAACCACCCGTTGGACAACAACGACGCGCTATCTTTCCGCATCGCGGGCCGCCCATTTGGCGACAGCCACAATAAGCGAGACATCTACTATCTCGACCCCACGGGGGGACACTATTCGATTCCAGATACTCTGCGCAACGGCATCGCCGACTACTATACGAAGTCGCTCTCGGCTTTGGTCTCGTGGCGGCACGAATGGGCAAGCACCACGTTGACCGTCGACCTGTACGGCAAGCGGTCGTGGCTGCATATCCAGAGCACGGGCCTTTTCCCCGACGACACCCTTTTCCGCTTCCTCACATTCGAGCCGTCGCTCAGCCTCACTCACCGCACCAAGGGGATGCATTATTGGCGTTTCCGGCTGTCGCACAATGTAAACACGCCCACTGGTGGCGACCTCACCACTTCGCGTACCTACAGTGACGACAGCTACAGCACTGGAAATCGCAATCTCCATAGTTCCTATACCGAAAAAGCCACCGTCAGTTGGAACAAATACTTCCAGAAGATTGGCAACATGGGCGTCGAAGCCTACGCCAACTACACCTCGGGCGGCATCGAGAGCATCACCGCCTCCACTCCCTACGCCGACGAGTACATAGGGCGCGTCATCACCTACGCCATGCCGAAGAATATCGTCTCGTCCTACAAGGCGGGAGCCGACGCCAATATCACCTACCGTCCGGCGGCGTGGGCAAGCGTCAGCCTCAATGCAAGCCTATATCGTAGCGGTTATGCGGTCGAGGATGAGCCGATGCAGGAGCAAACTTCGTGGAGCATATACGCCCGATTGTGGACAAAGGTGGCCAAGCTGGTCAATATTGATGCCAACATCAGCTACGGCACACCTGTTCTTGGCCTTTACACTCAAGAGCAGAGGGCCGTCAGCATAGGTCTCGGAGCCTCGGCCACATTGCTTGAGGGACGACTTTCGCTGCGTGCCAGCATCAGCGACCTGCTCAACAACAATATGACCAGCTCCACCGTAGCAGCACCCACTTTCGCCGCCAACAGTTCGAGCCACACGAGTTCCCGATACCTCACCTTCGGCCTCACTTGGCGCATTGGTAAACTTAATCTCGAATACCAAGTCCGCGGTGGTGCCGCAGGACAATAAGGGAATAAATCAGGCAGTAGCAACTTTCCATGGGATTCCTTTTTATCTGGAACTATATTAAAAACTATTTTATGTTCGGGGAAAATGTGTATCTTTGCACCGCGAAATGAATAAAACTAATGCAAGCAATGAATAGAATATTAGTTGTATTGTTCTTGTTTTGCGCTGTGAACGGTTGGGCGCAACAACCGCTCCTCACGACGCGGTGGACACAGGAATACCCCTACAACCAACATTGTCCAGCAGATCCGTTGGAGAATAACAATCATAGTTATACGGGTTGTCCTGCTACGGCTATGGGGCAGATCCTTAATTATCTTCGGACTACGCAAGACACCCGCTTTGACGACGGTGACGACTATTACACTGGCAATTATTTCGGTCGGCAATTCCATATTGATGACGATTGTGATACCTTTGATTTCCCTTCATTCCCACAGTTGAACGAGATGTTGGATTCCGCCGATGCCAGATTCCAGCGTGGCGAGGAGCTTACCGGCTCGTTGGCTGGTGCCGTGATCTTTGCTTGCGGTGTGGCCTGCAAGCAGGTCTATTCCGCGTCGAGTTCATATGGCTCCGGCACCTTCTCCGTTAATCAAGCCTTTGATGCCTATCATCGGTTCGGCTTCGAGGGCTGTCAGTTGCTCCAGGAACCCGATTCAACGATGTATGCTATCTTAATATCCAATCTGCAAGCTGGTTATCCAGCCCATCTGGCCGTTGAAAATCCCGCTGGCACTTCAGGACACAATGTCGTGGTCGACGGCTATCGCGAAAGCGACGGTAAATTCCATATCAACTTCGGCTGGGCCGGCTACATGGACAACTGGTACAGCCTCCCTGACCCGGATGGCTATTCTTACGGATGGACGAAGATAGAGGGCCTCATCGTGAATATCATTCCCACGACTGAGCCTATGACTGTTCATGAAGCCTCGCGCCCGCAGACGCTCGAGGTGTACCCCAACCCGGCTACCGATGTCCTCTGTTTGAAAAACCTTCCCTGCGAAGCGGTGGATTATACCATATTCAATGCTATGGGCCAGAAGGTGAAAGCTGGCTCCACCAGCGGGACCATCTCCGTTGCAGAATTGACGAAAGGTATCTACTTATTGCAAATTGAGGGTGGGAAATACTTTGAAACCGCCAAGTTCGTTGTGAAATAGTTTTCTTGAATAATGTACGACGTAAAGATAACAGCCATCCGCAAGGCGGACTATAAGGACCTGCAGGCGTTATACGAAAACCCTATAGAACATACATGTGATGTGCGGGAAGGGCAGGTGTGGCTGTCAAAAGGTGGCGCAATGCCCGATGGAATGTGCGACAGCGCATGGGAGAGCATGCGCTCTTTTGTGGAGGCACTGGCACGCGGCGAGGGCAATTTCTATGACGGATGGATGAAGAACCCCCACAGCGCGATGATTAGCTGCAACGACGGTTTCCGTCCGGTGAGTTTCTTGCTCGAAAGGGTGGGGTAGGAGGTCAGAGCCTGCGCGCTCCGCTGCCGATAACTACAGGTATTGTTTTGCAGTCGATGCCGAAGCGGGTGTGGTATGTATGCTGCACCTCCGTCAGGAATTGTTCATAGAGGTCGTCTTTGACGAGATTGATGGTGCAGCCGCCGAAGCCGCCACCCATGATGCGTGCACCGGTGACTCCGAAGCGGCGGGCCTCGTCGACAAGGAAGTCGAGCTCGGGGCAACTGACTTCATAATCGCTGCTTAGGCCCTCGTGGGTTAGGTACATCTGACGGCCTACGGTCTCGTAGTCGTTGCACACAAGGGCATCGCTGACGGCCCGCACGCGGTCGACCTCGCCAAGGACATAACGTGCGCGACGGTAGTCCTCCTCGTTCAACTGTGGCTTTATGGCTTCGAGTTTCTCCCACGTGCAGTCGCGCAGCGTCTCTACGCCTGCCAGCGCGGCTACACGTTCGCATGAGGCCCGGCGGTAGTTGTAGGGTGAGCCGACAAGTTCATGCTTGACGCAACTGTTGACGAGTATCAGCCGATAGCCGTCAGGCTTCCATGGGAAGTATTTGTATTCACCGCTGCGGCAGTCGAGGCGCATCAGGGCACCCTCGTGGCCGTGCATGGATGCAAACTGATCCATGATGCCGCACTTGACGCCGACATATTTATGCTCTGTTGCCTGACCAATTTTGGCCGATGTCATCTTATCCAGCCCTCCTTCGTACAGGTCGTTGAGGGCGAAAGCGAAGCAGCATTCCAGAGCCGCCGACGAACTCATGCCGGCACCGAGGGGCACATCGCCGCCGTATACGGCATCGAAACCTTGCACGGCAATACCAGCAGCCATCAGTTCGCGCACTACGCCGTAGATGTAGCGGAAATGGGTCGAAGAGGGTCCTTCAGTGTCGGTAATGTCAAAAGAGCAGTCCTGCTTCAAGTCGACGGCATACAGGTTGACGGTATTGGTGCCATTGGGCTTAATAACCGCCGTGATGCCTTTGTCCACGGCGCCAGGGAATACAAAGCCGCCGTTGTAGTCGGTATGCTCGCCGATGAGGTTTATGCGACCTGGGGCGGCGTAGGCTGTGCCTTCGTTCCCGAAGCGGCGTGAGAACTCATGCCGCAGGGTGTTGGTGTCAATCATCGGCGGGAGAATTTGAATATGGTGGTGCTGTCGAAGGGCTTGTCGGGGTAGAGGAGACCAGTGCTCTCGGGCCAGCTGTGATTGGGCGAGTCAGGATATTGCTGCGTCTCGAGGCAAATGGCACTGCGCTCGGGGTAACATACACCTCCTTTGCCCTTGACACCGTCAAGGAAGTTGCCAGTGTATACCTGCATGCCGGGAGCGGTGGTGAAGACCTCCAAGGCGATGCCTGTGGCGGGACTCGTCAGCGAGGCCGATGGCTTGTCGAGGCAGGGGTGGTTGAGCACAAAGTTGTGGTCGTAGCCATGACCTATGCGCAGCTGCTCGTCATCGGCATTGATGTCACGTCCAACAGGCTTGGCGCTGCGGAAGTCGAAGGGTGTGCCATCAACGGGAGCGTGCTTGCCGAGAGGGATGAGTACCTTGTTGACGGGCGTGAAGCGGTCGGCGTCGATGCTGAGCATGTGGTTGTATATGCTCGACGAGAGATCGCCGTTGAGGTTGAAATAGCTGTGGTTGGTCATATTGATGACTGTCAGCTTGTCGGTCTCGGCGTGGTAGTCGATGCGCAGGGCACCGTTGTCACCGAGGGTGTACACAACCCGCACTTGTACCGTGCCGGGGAAGCCGTTGTCGCCGTCGGGACTAGTCATGGTAAATTCCAGGCGAGTGTCCGAAGCCGAGACGACATCGTACACCGAGTACTGCCATCCGCGGGGACCACCGTGCAGGCAGTTGGGACCGTTGTTGCGGGGCAGCTGAATGATGTCCCAGTCGAGGAACACGCGGCCACTGGCGAGGCGGTTGGCATAACGGCCGATGACTGCGCCGAAGTCCGACAGGTGATTCTCGGGCAGATAAGCTTCGGGGGTATCGAACCCTTGCACCACGTCTGTGCCCTCTACGAGCAGGCGCATGATGCGTGCGCCAATGTTGGTGATACCAACCTGTATGTTTCCCGCACGCAGGGTGAACAAACTCAAGTTTTCCATATTCAGTATTATGTTATCGTTGGCGAGGGAATGACGGATAATCTTTCAGGAAGGCTTGGTAGTCCTTCATCATTTCGGTGTACATATCCTTGCGGCTGTAGACGTTGTAATTGGGATGATATTGTTTTACCACCAATATGTTGGCCGCAGCCGAATAGTAGCAGTGGGGATTGACCTCCTCGAGGTCTTGGTAGACATGTTGGCTGATGAAGTTCACCATGACACCCTGACCGCCGATGCAGAGTATGACGTCGGCGTCGTAGAGCAGTATCTGCTCTTTGAGCAGGTCGGCATAGTTCTCCATGTATTTCTGCATCACGGCGTTGCTGGCGGCCTTGTTGTCGGGCTGCTTCTTGCAGTTGACGCGTGCTATGGGTGCGTTCTCGTAGTAACCCTGCAGGCGCGTTTGGTTGTCAGCCTTGGCGAAAGGCATTACCTTGCGGTCGGGGATGTTCATCAGGCCGTAGGCCCATAGTTCGAGGTTGGGGAAGAAGCGCATGGCCGTGCGGCAGGTGAGGCGTGGCGACGGCACACGGCCGCTCTCGCCGCGGATGTCCCATCCATCGTCCTCGTTCAGTTCTTTGGTGAGCACCAACAGGCGCATTCCTGCATCCTCCCACAGCTGTTCCTCGTTGGCCGGTCGGCACACCTGGTTGAAACCGTCGAACCACATCTCGCCGCGATACAGCAGCCCGTCTTTCGTTATGTCGTCACTCTCGTGCAACTTGCGTGCCCGTTGTGCCCAGCGGTCGAACAACCGCTCCTCTTTTTCGTGATAATTCATGACCGTAAATTTGATTTTGCAAAAGTACTAATAAAAACCCTATTATGCAAGTAAAAAAGTGTGGTGCGAGACATTCGGTTTACAATCAGTGTTATAAGCGGTAGGATTGCTTTTTGCGGTATGTTAATTATTGTTAATATTCGTTAAATGTTTTGACGTTGTAATGCTTATTGCAAAAAAAGTAGTATTTTTGCATCACATTTAAGTTTAACAAAAAAATAAAAAAATCATGAAAAAAGTACTGTTAGGCCTTGCCGCTCTGGCTATGATTGCTGGCCTCGCTTCCTGCAACAAGAACTGCGACTGCAGTGTTACTGCTGCTGGTGTCAGCGTGCATTACGACTACACCGTTGATGAGCTCAACGACATCTATGGTGAAGTCAACAGCTGCGCCGATGTTTGGGAGCGTTCGTACGAGACCATGAAGTGCGAATAATGCACTGATGCGTTAAACGAAGAAGCCTGCGGCATGCCGCAGGCTTTCTTTTTTTTGTACCATAAAAAAGGACTCCAACCAATACCGTTGGAGTCCTTCGTTGTTAGCGTTTACACGAGTGTGGGCCTACAGCACCTGGACGGCTTCGATGATGCCCTTGCCGATCTCGATAGCTTCCTCGTTCTGGGGAATGAGGTTCCAGTGGCGCTGGGGAAGTGAGTGCTCGAGGCCTTCGTGGATGTACTGCTTGTCGACAATGGGTTTCAGCTTCAGGAAGCCACCGAGGACCACCATATTGAAGACCTTGCTGATGCCGAGCTCCTGGGCTTTGGCGGTAGCGGCGATCTTGTAGATGTTGATGTCCTTGCGGGTGGGCTCGTGGGTGATGCCGTTGGGGTCATAGATGAGGTAACCGCCGGGCTTCACAGCGCTCTCAAACTTATCCAGCGACTGCTGGTTGAGGATGATGGCCGTGTCGAACTGGTTGATGATGGGCGAGCTGATACGCTCGTCGCTGATTATGACGGAGACGTTGGCGGTACCGCCACGCATCTCGGGGCCGTAGCTGGGCATCCAGCTGACCTCTTTGTCCTGCATAACTCCGGAGTAGGCAAGGATCTTACCCATCGAGAGGACACCCTGTCCACCGAAACCGGCTATGATGATTTCTTCAGTCATTTCTATTATTGTTTGATTGTTTGATTGTTTGATTGTTTGAGTATTGACTGCGCAAGCCACTCAGGCATTTACGCAATCAAGCATTCAAGCATTCGTTTATTGCATAACGGTGAGCGGGTGGTCGAGGACCAGGCGGTTGGCGTCGATGCCTTCGGCAATCTTACCGTCGACCTTGATGTCGCCGATAGGATAGTTGGGCATCATGTTGTCTTCCATCCACTTGTTGGCGGCCACGGGGGTCATCTTCCAGCCGCTGTTGCAGTTGGAGAGGATTTCCACGAAACTGAGGCCTTTCTTCAGTTTCTGGTTCTCGAAGGCTTTGCGGATAGCGGCTTTGGCCTTGCGCACGGCAGCGGGGTTCTGCACGCTCTGACGGGTCACGTAGTAGGTGCCGGGCAGGGTGGCGAGGAGCTCCGTCATGCGGAGGGGATAGCCGTTGAGGTCAACGCGGCGGCCATAAGGCGTCGTGGCGCTGCGCATGCCTACCAGCGTTGTGGGGGCCATCTGGCCACCGGTCATACCGTAGATACCGTTGTTGACGAAAATCATCGTCATGTTCTCACCACGGTTGGCAGCGTGGATGGTCTCGGCGGTGCCGATAGCGGCCAGGTCGCCGTCGCCCTGATAGGTGAAAACATAGGTGTCGGGGTTGAGGCGCTTAATGGCGGTGGCGACTGCGGGAGCGCGGCCGTGGGCGGCCTCCTGGAAGTCGACATCAAAGTAGTTGTAGGCCAGAACGGAGCATCCGACGGGGCTCACGCCGACGACGTTGTCCTGGATGCCCATCTCGTCGATTACTTCGGCGATGAGGCGGTGGGTGGTGCCGTGACCGCAACCGGGGCAGTAGTGCATGACGGCGTCGGTGAGCACCTTGGTACGGGTGTAAACCTCCTCGTAACCCTCTTTCAACAGCGCTTGCTTGCGAGCTTCAATATCTTGATTCATTGCTTTTCCTTTCTTTATTTGATAATCTTGTTTTCAAGAGCCTCCAGGACCTCGCCGGGAGTGGGGATGATACCGCCGAAACGGCCGAAGTGCTCGGTCTTCACACCGCACTTGGTGGCCAGCTTCACGTCCTCAATCATCTGGCCGGCGCTCATCTCGACGCAAAGGATACCCTTCACGTGGGCGGCAACCTCGGCCAGCTGTTTGGTCGGGAAGGGGAAGAGGGTAATCAGGCGGAACAGGCCGACCTTGATGCCTTTCTCGCGGGCCATCTGCATAGCCTTCATGGCGATACGGCTGCTCGAACCGTAGGCGACGATGATGTACTCGGCGTCCTCGCAGTTCAGCATCTCATAGCGCACTTCCTTCTCCTTCATCTCGGCGTACTTCTTCTGCAACTTCAGGTTGAACACTTCCTGGCGGGCGCTGTCGAGTTCGAGCGAGGTGATGATGTTGTGCGGGCGGGTGGCAGGCTTGCCCCAGGTGCCCCAAGGGGCCTTGGCGCGGCGCTCCTCCTCCGTCCAGCGGGGGATATAGTCGCGGGTGTAGAGTTTCTCCATGCACTGGCCGATGGCACCGTCGCTGAGAATCAGGACGGGGTTGCGATACTTGAACGCTATGTCCCAAGCGTCGAACACAAAGTCGTACATCTCCTGAACCGAGGCGGGAGCCAGGGTGTAGAGCTGGTAGTCACCGTGACCGCCGCCCTTGGTGCTCTGGAAGTAGTCGCTCTGCGAAGGCTGGATGGTGCCCAATCCGGGGCCGCCGCGCATCACGTTCACCACCAGGCAGGGGATCTCAGCGCCGGCCAGATAGGTCAGGCCTTCCTGCATCAGCGAAATTCCGGGGCTCGAGCTCGAAGTGGCCACTTTCTTACCGGTGGCGGCACCGCCGTACACCATGTTGATCGAGGCAACCTCACTCTCGGCCTGCAGCACGGTCATACCGGTGGTCTCCCACGGTTTCTCGGCCATAAGGGTTTCCATTACTTCCGACTGCGGAGTGATAGGATAGCCGAAGTAGCCGTCCGTACCGCTGGCAATCATTGCGCGGGCAATAGCTTCATTGCCCTTCATCAGTTGAAGTTCTCTTGCCATAGTATTCCTTTCTTTCTTTTTTCGTTTAGATTTTCTTCTTGTAAACGGAAATCACGCCGTCGGGGCACACCATGGCGCAGCTGGCGCAGCCGATGCAACTGTCATTCACGGTCTCGGTGTAGTTGTAACCTTTGCCGTTTACATTTTTCGACAACGCGATGCACTTCATCGGGCACACGGGTACGCATACTCCGCAGCCTTTGCAGCGCTCGGTATCGATGATGATTTGTCCTTTAAATGCCATAATTTTAATGTTATAAGATTAATATTTCGGTTTTCGTAGCTTTGACTAAGTGCCTGCAAAGATACTAAATAAATTTCATATAATCACCAAAAATGGTGAAAATATTTTTTATAATATTACAAAAGATTGAGTTACAACACATCGCAACGCAAAACCATCATTTCTTTTCCCGACGAAACCCCTAAGGCACCTCTACGCCACCTCTAAGGCACTCCTATGGCATTGCAAACAAATGTTAAATACTTTCAGCGAAATGCAAATAAATTTTGCCAGTTTCAAAAATGTTCGTACCTTTGCAGCGGAATGAGAGAGGTCGAGAACCTCTCTTTTTGTTAGTTATGATAGAGAAAATCAAGATATTAGAACTCGTAAACAATGCGCTAGAAGGCAGCGATAAGTTCCTCGTGAACCTTAAAATCACGCCCGACAACCGCATTTATGTCGACATCGACGGCGACAACGGCGTCACCATCGACGACTGCATCGCCCTGAGCCGCGCCATCGAAAGCCAGCTCGACCGCGACGAAGAGGACTTCGCCCTCGACGTGAGCTCCGCCGGAGCCGACGCACCGCTGAAACTCACGCGCCAGTACCTCAAGAATATCGGCCGCGAGGTCGAGGCCGTCACCTTCGACGGCGAGAAGCACACCGGCGAGCTGACGGCAGCCGACGAGCAGAGCTTCACCCTGCAGATCCCTGCCACCAAGAAGCGTCCCGCCGAGGCCGTCACCCTGCAGCGCAAGGACGTGAAGACCGCCCGCGTGGTGCTGAAGTTCTAACCCAACAAGAAAACAAACAATAAAGCAATAATCACAATGAAGACATTAGACCTGAGCGCTTCCTTTCAGGAATTCAAGGAATTCAAGAACATTGACCGCGAAACGCTGATGCGCATCCTCGAAGAGGTGTTCCGCGCTGCGCTGGCCAAGCATTTCGGCTCCGAGGACAACTTCGACATCATCGTCAACATCGACAAGGGTGACCTCGAAATCTTCCGCAACCGCATGATTGTCGCCGACGGCGAGGTGGAAGACCCCGTGCGCGAGATAGCGCTGAGCGACGCCCTGAAGATCGAGGACGACTTCGAGGTGGGCGAGGAACTCTCCGAGCCCGTGCTGATGAGCGAGTTCGGCCGCCGTGAGATCCTCTCCATCCGTCAGAACCTCGTGGGCAAGATACAGGACTACGAGAAGAGCCTCATCTTCCAAAAATACAAAGAGAAAGTTGGCGAAATCATCGTCGGCGAGGTCTACCAGCCTTGGAACAAGGAGATTCTTGTCCTCGACGAGGAGAAGATCGAACTCGTGCTGCCCAAGAGCGAGCAGATCCCCAGCGACCGCTACCGCAAAGGCGACACCCTGCGCGCCGTGGTACTCAAGGTGGAGATGAAGAACAACAACCCCAGCATCATCCTCAGCCGTACCAGCCCCATCTTCCTTGAGCGCCTGCTCGAGGCCGAGGTGCCCGAAATCTACGACGGCCTCATCACCATCCGCAACATCGTCCGCCAACCCGGCGAGCGCGCCAAGGTGGCTGTCGAGAGCTACGACGACCGCATCGACCCCGTGGGTTCCTGCGTGGGCGTCAAGGGCGGCCGTATTCACGGCATCGTCCGCGAACTCCGCAACGAGAACATCGACGTGCTCAACTACACTCCACGTGTCGACCTGATGATTCAGCGCGCCCTCTCGCCCGCCAAGATCAGCAGCATCAAGATCAACGAGGAAGAGAAGAAGGCCGAAGTGTTCATGCAGCCCGACCAGGTGAGCCTCGCTATCGGCAAGGGCGGCTACAACATCAAGCTGGCCTCGAAACTCGTGGGTTACGAAATCGAGGTGTTCCGCGACACCGACGAGGACTACGACGATGTGGCCCTGCAGGAGTTCAACGACGAGATCGAGCAGTGGGTCATCGACGAGCTCATCAAGATCGGTTGCGACACCGCCAAGAGCGTGCTTGCACTGCCTAAGGATGAACTTATGACCCGCACCGACCTCGAGGAAGAGACCATCGACCACGTCATCGAAGTGCTCAAGGCAGAATTTGAATAATTGAAACCGCCAATTTCAATTTTCAATTTTCAATTTTCAACTTTAAAGAAAGGACTCGACAAGAATATGGCAAGTTTCAGACTTAACAAGGTGGCAAAGGACTTCAACGTGGGCATCCAAACCCTCGTGGAGTATCTTGCCAAGAAGGGGCATCAGGTGGAGCAGAGCCCCAACACGAAGATTAGCGACGAGCAGTACGAACTGCTGGCCACAGCCTTCCAGGGCGAGCGCATGGTGAAGCAGGAAGCCGACAAGATTGAGCTTATGCCCTCCGGCGGCAACCGCGTCGTGGAAGTCAGCGCAAAGCCTGATACTGATGCCGAACCCGAAGAGGTTATCATCAAAGGCTATAGTGCCCCCAAGGCCACTAAAGCCAAAACCACCAAGAAGGCCGCCAAGGAAGCCTCCCCTGCCCCCGAGCCGGAGCCCGCCCCCGTTGCCGAAGAGAAAGTCGAAACGCCCGAACCCGCTCCCGAGCCCGCCACCGTCGAGGTGCAACCCGTCGAGCAAACCGATCCCGACAGCCCCCTGAATGTCGTCGGCAAGATCGACCTCAGCGCCATCAACCAGCGCATGCGTCCAGACAAAAAGAAGAAGCCCAAGAAAGGCGAGAAGGTCTCTTCCGAGGCTGCCGCCAAACCCAAAGTCAAAGCTTCCGCGGACGAATCCACCACGCCCGCCGAGCCCGCCACCGAACCCGAGAAGCCTGTCGAGATTCCCGAACCCGAACCTGCCCCCGAACCCAAACCCGAGCCCAAACCCGAACCTGAATTCATCGAGACACAGTACCAGAAACTCGAAGGTCCCAAGGTCCTCGACAAGATCGACCTCAGCCAGTTCAGCAAAGACGGTGCCGACACTCCCGGCAGCAAGCGCAAGCGCAAACACACCAAGAAGGCCGCCGTCAGCGCCCAGGAGGTGAAGAAGATTGGCGCCGAGGTTGCCAAGAAGGAGAGCAAGGAGAAAGCCAGGAAGGAAAGCCAGAAGAACGCCGCCCAGCAGCAACAGGCAGGTGGCAAGAAGAAGAAAAAGAAAGAGGAGAAGAAGCCCGTCGAGATAGACGACAACGAAATCGAGAAGCAGATCCGCGACACCCTCGCCCGCCTCTCGCCCATGGGCAAATCGAAGACCTCCAAGCACAACCGCGAGAAGCGCCAGAAGGTCCACGCCCAGATGGAGGAGGAGATGATGCACGAGATGGAGCAGCAGAACGTGTTGCAGGTGACCGAGTTCGTTACAGCCAACGAGCTGGCCACGATGATGAACGTTCCCGTGACCAAGATTATCGCCACCTGCATGTCCGTCGGCATCTTCGTCAGCATCAACCAGCGCCTCGACGCCGAGACCATCAAGCTCATCACCGACGAGTTCGGCTTCGAAGTACACTTCGCCGACGAGGATGTGGTCAACACCATCCACAAGATCGAAGAAGAGGATAAGCCCGAAGACCTCGTGCCGCGCAACCCAATCATCACCGTCATGGGCCATGTCGACCACGGTAAGACCTCGCTGCTCGACTATATTCGCAAGACCAACGTCATCGCTGGTGAGGCTGGCGGCATCACGCAGCACATCGGTGCCTACGAGGTGCAGACAGCCGATGGCCGCAAGATTACCTTCCTCGATACCCCCGGTCACGAGGCTTTCACCGCCATGCGTGCCCGCGGTGCAAAGATGACCGATATTGCCATCATCGTCATCGCCGCCGACGACAAGATCATGCCGCAGACCATCGAGGCCATCAACCACGCCCAGTCGGCCGGTGTGCCTATCGTCTTCGCCATCAACAAAATCGACAAGCCTGGTGCCGACCCCGACCGCATCAAGACCGAACTGGCCAATATGAACCTCCTCGTCGAGGAATGGGGCGGTAAATATCAGAGCCAGGATATCAGCGCCAAGAAGGGTATCGGCGTCGAGGAACTGTTGGAAAAAGTTATCCTCCAGGCCGACATCATGGAGCTGAAGGGCAACCCCAACAAGCGCGCCAAGGGCGTCGTCATCGAGAGCGCCCTCGACAAAGGTCGCGGCTATGTGGCCAAGTTGCTCGTGCAGGAAGGCACTATGCGCAAGGGCGACCCCATCGTCGCCGGTGCCGTCGCAGGTCGCGTGCGTGCTATGTACAACGAGCGTAATCAGGAGGTCATGTCCGCCGGTCCTTCGCAGCCCGTGCTGCTCCTCGGTCTCACTGGTGCCTGCCAGGCAGGCGACACCTTCAACGTCATGGAGAACGAGAAGGAAGCCAAGGATATCGCCGCCAAGCGTACCCAGCTCCAGCGCGAGCAGGGCATCCGCACCCAGACGCACCTCACCCTCGAGGAGATTGGTCGCCGCCGCGCCCTCGGCAACTTCAAGGAACTCAACATCATCGTCAAGGGCGATGTCGACGGTTCCGTCGAGGCCCTCAGCGACTCGCTGCTCAAGCTTAGCAACGAAGAGGTGCAGGTTAACGTCATCCACAAGGGCGTGGGTCAGATCTCGGAGAACGACGTCACGCTGGCTATGGCCTCCGACGCCATCATCATCGGCTTCCAGGTGCGTCCCTCCGTGGGCGCCCGCAAGATGGCCGAAACCGAGCACATCGACATCCGCCTCTACAGCATCATCTACGACGCCATCAACGAGCTCAAGGACGCCATCGAGGGTATGCTCGCCCCCGAGACGCAGGAGAAGATTGTCGCCAACCTCGAGATTCGCGAGACCTTCAAGATCTCGAAGGTCGGCACCATCGCCGGCTGTATGTGCCTCGACGGCAAGATTAACCGCCAGAGCAATATCCGCATCATCCGCGACGGTATCGTTGTCTACACTGGCAAGCTCGCCTCCCTCAAGCGCTTCAAGGACGATGTCAAGGAGGTTGTCAGCGGCCAGGATTGCGGCTTGAACATCGAAAATTACAACGACATCAAGGTCGGCGACATCGTCGAAGCCTACGAAGTGATAGAGATTAAGCGTAAGCTGTAAGTTGTAAGCTGTGAGCTGTAAGTGTGCTGCCGCGGGCCTGCGTAGCCCCTTAAAACTTAAAACTCACAGCTTAATACTGAGCATTGCTCCTGTAGTTCAATGGATAGAATAGAGGTTTCCTAAACCTTTGATCAGAGTTCGATTCTCTGCGGGAGTACAAAAAGGCGACAATTCGTCGCCTTTTTTGTTTTGCAATGCAATATCTTTCGTCCCCAAACGTTATTATTTCTACGAAATAATATTTTTATGAAACGTATACTGATACTCTTGACTATTGTGCTGCCCCTGATGGTTGGCGCACAGGTTAATACCAAAGAAAGCTGCACCTCGATTATGGTGGGCAAGCGCGCTTCGACCGACGGCAGCATCATCACCTCGCACACCTGTGACGGCCGTTACCGCACCTGGATGACCGTCGAGCCTGCAGCCGACCACAAGAAGGGCGACAAGCACGAGGTGCGCAAAGGTACGATGCACACCGTCTCGCCCAGCGACACCACAGGTATCCGCGTGGCTGGCACCGTCGCCGAAGTGGAGCATACCTATGCCTATCTCAACACCGCCTACCCCTGCCTCAACGAGCACCAGCTGGCCATTGGCGAGAGCACCTTCGGCGGCCCCGACACTCTTACGAACCCCGACGCCATGTTCCTCATCGAGGAGCTTGAGCGCATAGCCCTGCAGCGCTGCACAACGGCGCGCTCGGCCATACAGCTTATCGGTAAACTCATTGCCAAATACGGCTATGCCGACGGCGGCGAGTGCATCACCATTGCCGACCGCCGCGAGGTCTGGCAGATGGAGATTGTCGGCGAAGGCCGCGGCCGCATCGGCGGCGTGTGGGTGGCACAGCGCGTACCCGACGACCATGTGGCCGTGAGCTGCAACATCCCGCGCATCGGCAAGCTGCAGCGCAACAACCCCGAATACTTCATGTGCTCCGACAACGTCGAGGAAGTAGCCAAGATGTACGGCCTCTGGGACGGCGAGGGCGAGTTCGTCTTCTGGAAAGCCTACAACACCTCGTGGGCCAACGGTCGCAACTTCCGCGAGCGCGAGTTCTTCATCTTCAACACCCTGGCACCTTCGCAGGGCTTCACCTACGACATGCCAGAGTTGCCTTTCAGCATCAAGCCCGACAACCCCGTCGACGTCACCGACGTGATGCGCCTGCTGCGCTCCACCTACGAAGGCACCGACATGGACATGTGCAAGAACCTGAAGGTGGTTGTCAACCGCAAGCGCGACGACGGCAGCAGCTACAAAGACACCGTTGTCAGCCCTGTGGCCAACCCCTGGCCCACAAGCACCATGCAGCAGACGTTGAACTTCATAGCCCCCGGTACCATCGACTTCAAGCGCACCGTCAGCGTAGCGTGGTGTTCCTACAGTTTCGTGGCGCAGTTGCGCGACTGGCTGCCCGACGAGGTGGGCGGCATCTGCTGGATGGCCTGCGACAACCCCGGCCAAAGCCCCCGCATCCCCATCTTCTGCGGCACCACCGAGCTGCCCGAAGCCTTCAAACACTGCGGACAGAAGAGCTACGACCCCAACGCCTGGCTGTGGCAGTACCGCCGCGCCAACAAGCTGGCCACCGTGGCTTGGCAGCGCACCAAGAAGCAGCACATGAACGCCGTGCTGCACCACGAGGGCACCGCCTTCAGCGGATTGAAGAGCCTCGAGGACAACGTCAAGGCCACCAAAAAGGCCAAAGACATCAGCAAGCAGCTCAACGCCTACACACAGCAGATATACGACAACACTGTGGCCGCATGGAACGACCTCGAGGCACAGTACTGGCACATGTTTGGCATGGGATTCTGATAATGGTTAAAGGTTAATGGTTAAAGGTTAATGAAAAAAACACTATTAATTCTGCTTCTTGCGGTGCCCCTGGTGGCAATGGCGCAGAATGTGAAGATACCGAGAGGCGCCAACGAGTTCACCTATTGGCAGATTGAGTACGGCGAACAGAACGACACCACAGAAGTCTATGTGCACCGCGACAACGACGTCGTTACCATCGTCACGCAGCAGCCCAAGGGCAAACTCATCCCCGGCTACGCGCAGACCGTCACCGAGGTAGACTATGCACAGGACAGCATAACAGTCAACGCTTACTATGATGACTCCATCTACTTCTACCGCACGGGCTTCTCGCGCAACGATCTGGAGTGGAAAAAGGAAAACGGAAAGTGGAAAACCTCCGTCAACAGCAACACGCTGGAGTTCAAAATGGACGAAAAGGCACCTGTCAACGTCAATCCTCTGCCCCACTACGGACTGAACAAAGGGGTGTTACGCTCGTTTATTCGCAACGGGCAGAAACGCCTCGTGCTGGCCAAAGCGGAGAAAATAAGTTGGGGTTTCTGCCGTCCATCATCAATAATACTTCCTTCGCGCCGCGTCACTCCCCGTGAGCTCGACCGCATCATGAAGGAGCGCCTCGTCGTCACCACCCGCATCTTTGACCACGAGCAGATATGCTGGGGCAAGAAGAACGACCATGTGGAGGGGTACGCTGCGGTGCCCTTTGACACCGTGCTGCACTATGCCGGCGGCACCCTCATCCTCAAGCGCGTCAAACTGCCCCACCTGCAGACCAACTACCAGCACTTCGTCGAGATACACCAGCGTAGCAACGGCGACGCCTACGACCGCACGGGTTCCCTCTTCGTCATACTTCCGACAAGTGAAAAAAGCTTCTTCGACGGCATCAACAACCACCCCGACTCGCTACCCGTCTTCACCGGCCGCGACGGCCAGCGCTACCAGGGCATGATGAAGACCGGCGACTATGAGCCCCCCATCGAGCTGGTGCGCTTCTTCACCCCCTTCGGCGTAGGCCACTTCAACGACCGTATGAAAGACTTCGGCATCGACTGGCGCGACGAGACCTTCTACCGTCAGGAGATTACCGACATCTACAACCACATAACCAACGATTACAGAATCTCCAATGTCATTATCGGTGCCTGGATAGGCAACTACGACGGCGGCGGACACACCGTCACCGTCGACATCAAGTCGTACCCCAACGGCATCCATGTGCCGTACCCCGAGGAGAACGACTTCCCCAGCGAAATAATCCCCCTCTTCAACACCTGTAATGTGCTCGAGATGGCCGGCCAGAACTATGGCAAGCTCTTCGGCACCGACTCGCTGACCGTCACCTTCAAACTCGAAGATATCAATCAATATGCTCAGCTGCGCTACATCTCCACCGGTCACGGCGGCTGGGGCGAGGGCGACGAGTTCATTCCCAAGCAGAACACCATCCTCATCGACGGCAAGGTGGCTTTCACCTACACCCC
>JBGUZF010000030.1:0-10514 GCA_045222795.1 Bacteroidales bacterium | reverse complement strand
CACAAAAGACGACAACCTGTCAGCAACGACAGCGACTCAGTAGCTCAGTAGGTAGAGCACAACACTTTTAATGTTGGGGTCCTGGGTTCGAGCCCCAGCTGGGTCACAAAGAACATGATGCAACCGGATTCAAAGGTCCGGTTTTTTTGTAGCAATGCGCAAGTGCATATTACTGATAACATGGTGTTTGGCCTTCATGGCGGGCGCCGCTGCACAGCAGATAAACGAGCAGCTGGCGGCCTACTATTATGACCACGGGGAGTATGCACAGGCAGCACAGCTCTACGAAGGTCTCTATAAGCAGTCGTCCAACAAATATTACTACCAGCGCCTGCTGTCGACTTACCTGCAGCTGGAGCAGTACCGCGACGCCGTGAAGCTCGTGGAACGCCGGCGCAAGAGCAACGGCAAAGAGCTGAGCCTCTATGTCGACGAAGGGGTGGTGTACCTGCGGCAGAAACAGGAGAAGAGCGCCCTGAAGTGTTTCGACAAGGCCATCGACGCCATCACCACGAACCTCCAGCCGATACCCGACCTCGCGATGGCCTTCGTGAGCGCCGGACGACCCGACTACGCGGCACGCACATACCTGAAAGCCAGAGAGAAGACACGCAACAGACAGCTGTATTTCAACGAGCTGGTGGGCGTATACCAGCAGATGGGGAACTATACGGCGATGACCGACGAGTACTTCGACTTGCTGGACAATTATCCCGGCATGATGAGTTCTATTCAGATATCGATGCAGCGAGCCCTGCAGGAGGCTCCCGACGAGCGGCTGGGCGAAGGAGTGCGGCGCGCGCTGGTGAGCCGCGTGCAGGAGCACCCAGAGAACAAGACTTATCTGGAGATGATGATATGGTTCGCCCTGCAGCAGAAGGACTTCCGCTTCGCCCTCGAACAGGCCGAAGCCATCGACGCCCGCTTCCCCGACCTCGGAGGCAAGCAGCTGCTGAGGGTCGCACAGATAGCACAGAACAACGACGACCTCACGGTGGCCGCCGACGCCTACCGCAAGCTCACGGCCAAAGGCAAGGAGAGCCCCCACTATTTCGACGCCCGCGTGGGCGAGCTGGAGGTGGAGTTCGCACAGATAAAACACAACTATACCATTGACAGCAAGAGTCTTGCGACACTGCAGGCGAAATACCTGGCGGCATTCGGTGAGCTGGGCAAGAACGAGCGCACCATACCCCTGATGCGCAACTACGCCGCCCTGATGGCTTATCACGGCGGCGAAGCACAGGCAGCCGTCGACATGCTGGACGACGCTCTCGAGATTCCGCGCCTCAGACCGCAGCTCAGGGACGAGATAAAGCTCGAGCTGGGCGACTTGCTGCTCTTCGTGGGACAGACATGGGACGCCTCGCTGCTCTACATGCAGGTGGAGAAAGCCAACAAGGAGGACGTGCTGGGCGCTATGGGCAAATACCGCAACGCACGCCTGTCGTACTATAACCACGACTTTGAATGGGCCAAGTCGCAGCTCAACGTGCTGAGGGCGTCGACCAGCAAGTTGATAGCCAACGACGCTATGGAGCTCTCGCTGCTCATCTCCGACAATATGGAGGAGGACAGCACCTACGGCATGCTGGAGCTCTTCGCCGACGCCGACCTGCTGCTCTACCGCAACATGCTCGACTCGGCATGGGACGCCTTCGACGCCGTAAGCAGCCACGCGATGTCACACCCACTCCTGGACGAGGTACTGATGCGCAAGGCACAGATACGCATGAAACAAGGCCGTTACGACGAGGCCGACTCGCTGCTCAACCGACTGGTGAACTTCTACCCCAACGACATCACAGCCGACGACGCCCTGATGATGCGCGCCGAACTGAACGAGGAGAAGCTCGAACGCCCACAGACGGCACTGGAATGCTACGAGAAGCTGCTGCTCGACTACCCGACGAGTCTCTATGTCGACCGAGCACGCAAACGTTATAACACCCTGAAAGCAAGATGACTGAAGTAAGAGCAAAGAAGTTCCTGGGACAGCATTTCCTGACCGACGAGGGCATCGCCCGACGGATTGTGGAGAGTCTCGACAGAGCGTCGCACCACGTGCTGGAGATAGGTCCGGGAATGGGAGTGCTCACCAAATACCTGATAGAGAGGGAGGATACGGACTTCCACGTGGTGGAGATCGACCGCGAGAGCGTGGCCTATCTGCACGACCACTACCCCACCCTCGACGTGATTGAGGGCGACTTCTTGAAATATGACCTAAGCAGCTTGTTTCAAGAGCGTTTCGCCATCATCGGCAACTTCCCCTACAATATCTCGTCACAGATCCTCTTCAAGGTCTTCGACAACCGCAACAGCGTCGTCGAGGTGGTGGGCATGTTCCAGAAAGAGGTGGCCGAGAGGGTCGCCGCAGGTCCCGGAAGCAAGACCTACGGCATACTGTCGGTCTTGTTATCAGCGTTTTACAAGATAGAGTATCTCTTCACCGTCAACGAGAACGTCTTCAACCCGCCACCCAAGGTGAAGTCGGCGGTGATAAGGCTCACGAGGAACGAGGTGGAGAGTCTCGACTGCGACGAGAAGCTCTTCGTGCAGGTGGTGAAGGCAGGCTTCAACCAGCGCCGCAAGACGCTGCGCAACGCCCTCCGCCAACTGGGGATGCCCCTCGACAAGGTACCCGAGGAGATGCTGGGCAAGAGAGCCGAGCAGCTGGCGACAGACGACTTCATAACTATCACAAAAGCCATAGAATCATGTCAATAGTATCGTATATCGTAATCGCGCTGGCGATGGGTGTGGTCAACATGTTGTTTTTCCGCCGCAGCGGAGAGGCGACGCCCATACGCCTCAGCGAAGGTCTGCTGGTCATCCTGGCACAGTCGGCCATACACGCCGTCCTCTTCTATCTGGGAGGCCTGATAGGTATCATGCTGTGCATGTATTCGCCCAGCGACCCCTCGATGTACGCCGACGTCAACGCGTATATCTTCCTGGGAATGGTACTGGTGGTGATAATCAAGATGTTATTCCCCTACCTGCGCAGAGAGCCGCGACTGCCGGTATTCAATCTCGCGAAAGGGTCGATGTTGGCATTCGGCGGCATGATTGTCGTCACCGGAATCAACGTGTTCCTCGTAGGCGTGGGAGCGGGCTTCACGGAGATGGCGAACCCTCTGCACAAGATGATATGGCCGATGTTCGGGATGTCGTTCGTCTTCGGCTATCTGGGTTTGATGTTCGGCCGCCAGAAGGTGAACATGCGTCCTAGAAGATGGATGATACTGGCCTGCGTACTGCTGCTGGGCACAGCAATAGCGGCAGTGGTCAACGCCCGGTAAACAAGCTACTTATTCTTTTTTCTTACGCCCGAAGACATGGGCGAAGAAACGTCGCCAGGTGGCTGCGTCGAAGAGCGACGAGTCGGTGGTCGCCTGCAGGGTGAGGAATATGCCTATGGGAAGCATCACGACGGAGGAGAGCCACATGCCCTCGGGGCCGAAGGCTGACTCGCGCACCGCCTTCTCGGCAATCATACCCACCACATAATAAAGCACAAAGAAGCCCACAGAGGCCACCAGCGGCATTCCGAGGCCACCCTTTCGGACGATGCTGCCGAAGGGTGCCCCGATGAGGAACAGCAGCAAGCAGGCCACAGAAAGGGTGAACTTGCGCTGCTTCTCGATTTCGTGACGGTTGATATATTCGCGGTCGGCCTGGATGACCTCGTTGTAGTTCTTGCTGTCGGACACCACCGACGAGGCGATGAAGCGTGCGCGGTTGTAGACCTTGCTGCGCTGCATGGGGGTCATCTGCTTGATATACTTGTGGACGTCGGTGCTGTTGGCGGCGGCATGCGCCAGGAAAGTGGAGTCGTTGCGACGATGCCAGAGAATCATATTGCCCTCCATATCGCGGCGACTCTCCTCATAACGTCGCAAGAGGTTGGTGTCGAGACGCTTGACAGCTTCGGTGAGCTCGCTGACATTCATCATCTGGTAGCCACCCTCGAAGAGGTCTTCGGTGCTGCGGTTGTAGGCGAACGACGAGATGTCGAACGAGATGGTCTGATGGCCGAACTTCACGGTGGTGAGGGGCCGTTTGTCGTAGTATTCGCCTGTGGTGGGCTCGCTGTAGGAGTAGCCGTCGATGAGTGAGAAGAGCATGTAGCGGTTGTCCATCGTCGTCTGCATGATGCCGTTGCGGGCAACGATGACGTTGGTCTCCCCCACCCCTTTGGTGTGGTCGTAGATGATGACATCCTGCAGGGTACGTCCGTCGGGCGCCTTGTTGCCCACACGTATCACGTAGCCGTCGATATCTTTGTAGTACTCGCCCGGACGTATGTTCACGGCGGGTTTCTTGCGGGTGACGTCGTAGAGCGTCATACGGTAGCGGAGCATCGCTTCGGGCATCACATTGTTGGCGAAATAGAAAGCCATACCCGTGAGGAGCACAGCGACGATAGCCATAGGCAGCATTACGCGGCTGATGGAGATGCCGCCGGCTTTCATGGCCACCAGCTCGTACTTCTCGCCGAAGTTGCCCATAGTCATGATGGAGGCGAAGAGGATAGCTATGGGAAGCGCCATAGGGACAAAGGTGGCGGAGGCGTAGAGGAGCAACTCGGCGATGATGCCGAACTCGAGACCCTTGCCAACCATATCGTCGATATACTTCCACACGAACTGCATGAGCAGGACAAACACCGAGATGGAGAATGTCAGCAGCAGAGGTCCGAGGAACGAGCGGAGTATGAGACGATCTATCTTCTTCATTACATGAGACCTAACAGTCGCAGGATATCATTGCCGTTGGCTATAATCATCAGCGCCAACAGGAGGAAGAGGCCGATGTTCTGCACAACGTTGAGGAACTTGTCCGAGGGCTTGCGGCCGGTGATCATCTCCCAGAGGGTGAACATCACATGTCCGCCGTCGAGACCGGGGATGGGGATGATGTTCATGAAGGCCAGGATGAGTGCCAGCAAGGCGGTGATATCCCAGAAAGCATGCCAATCCCAATAGGGCGGGAAGATGCTGCCCATAGCGATGAAGCCACCGAGATTCTTGGTGCCGCCGGGAGTGAAGAGAATCTTGAGCGACGAGACATAGGTCACCAACGTCTTCCACCCGTGGCTGATACCTGCGGGGATGGCCTGCAGGAAGTTGTAGTCGCGGTGACGATAACCCGGGAAGAGACGCGGGATGTCGGTGACAGGATAGACACCGATGGTGGCCGACTCGCTGACCAATACAGGCAGCTGCATATAGTTGCCCTCGCGGAAGAAGCCCACAAGGACGGTGTCGGAGGAATACAGCCTGAAGACTCCTGTAATGTCGGAGAAGGCCGCCATCATGGTGTCGTTAACGCTCACGAGGCTGTCGCCACCCAGAAGACCCGCTTTCTCGGCGTTGGAACCAGATACCAACGACTTGATAACAAAAGGCATGCGGGCAGTCATGAGACTCTTGGGCCCCTCGTGGTTGATACGTTCGATGAGACCGTCGCGGATAGCGATGTCTACCAGCGAGTCGCCACGCAGAACGGTGACCACCTGCGGATCTTTCAGCAGCAAGGTGGAGGTGGCGTCGGCAAACTCATAGACATCGGTGCCGTCGATGGAATAGATGATATCGCCGTTGCGGAACCCCTCGTCGAGGAGCACCTGGTGATAGTCGTAACCCAATGAAGCCTCGCGGAGAGGCAGCTCGTCTTTGCCCCAATGGGCGAAGATGCAGGCGTATATCAGCAAGGCCGACAGGAAGTTGACCAGGATGCCGCCGGTGATTATCAGCAGGCGCTGCCAGGCGGGCTTGGTGCGGTATTCCCACGGCTGTGGGGTGCTCTCGAGGTCGTCGGCACCTTTAGTCTCGTCGATCATGCCGGCGATGTCGCAATAGCCGCCCAGGGGAATCCATCCGAGACCCCAGAGGGTGTTGTCCTGGTCTTCGGGGGCGAGGTTCTTCTCGTCCCAGCTCTCGGGAGTCTTGGCATTGAAGAAACGGAAGTGCCACTTGCCGCCGAACTTCTTGGCTTTCAGTATTGAGAACTTCCAGTTGAAGAAGATATAGTATCTGCGCACGCGTGTGTGGAAGAGCTTGGCGAAGGCCAGATGACCCAGCTCGTGGGTGGCCACCAGCAACGACAGGCTCAGCAGGAGCGCGACTATCTTAACCATTGTAGGACTCATTTGCAGCGAATTGTTTTGTCGGTTTCAAAAAGGTCGTCAAGTGTGGGGTTGGGTATGAAGGGAGCCGTCTGCATGGCGCGCTCCACATGGTCGGCAATCTCGAGGAATCCGATCTCGCCGTCGATAAACTTCTGTACGGCAACCTCGTTGGCGGCATTCATCACACAGGGGATATTGCCTCCGCGACGGATGGCGTCGTAGGCGAGGTCGAGACAGCGGAAGGTGCTGCGGTCGGGCTTCTCGAAGGTCAGCGTGGGATAGTCGGCGAAGTCGAGACGCGGCAGATAGCTCTCGATACGTTCGGGGAACGAGAAGGCGAACTGGATGGGGGTCTCCATCGTGGGCACGCCGAGCTGGGCTTTGATGCTGCCGTCGCGGAACTGCACCATCGAGTGCACCACCGACTGGGGATGCACCACAACCTCGATATCGTTGGCGTCGACACCGAAGAGCCATTTGGCCTCGATGACCTCGAGACCCTTGTTCATGAGGCTCGCCGAGTCGATGGTCACCTTGCGGCCCATACTCCAGTTGGGGTGTTTCAGGGCCTGCTCGAGGGTTACTGTGGCCAGCTGCTCGCGCTTCATCCCGCGGAAGGGACCGCCGCTGGCGGTGAGGAGTATCTTTTCGACGGGACTCACCTCACCGATAAGACTCTGGAAGATAGCCGAATGCTCGCTGTCGACAGGCAGTATGGGCACGCGGTGACGTGCGGCGGCGGCGGTCACTATGGCTCCTGCCACCACCATCGTCTCCTTGTTGGCCAACGCCACAGGCTTGCCGCACTCGAGGGCGTGCAGGGTGGGCCTGAGGCCGGCGAAACCGACGATGGACGCCAGCACCATATCGATGCTCTCCATCTCCATAAGGCTGACCATCGAACGCTCGCCGGCGAACACCTTTATGTCGCTGTTGCCCAGCGCATCCTGCACCTGCTGGTACTTGGATTCGTCGGCAATGACTACGGCGTTGGGCGAGAACTCGAGCGCCTGCCGGATGAGCAGGTCGGCATTGCCGCCGGCACAGAGCACCTCAACGGAGAATAGGTCGCGATGGCGACGTATCACGTTGAGTGCCTGCGTCCCTATCGACCCTGTAGAACCTAATATGGCTATCCGTTTCACTTAGAATGAGATGTATTCTTCGGGGTTGACCGGCGAGCCGTTGACCCACACCTCGAGGTGCAGGTACGGACCTATCTCGCGTTTGTTGCCGGCACCTACGTATGCTATGGGCTCGCCGGCACGCACCACATCGCCCTGATGTTTGAGCAGGGCGCTGTTGTTGCGGTAGACGGTAATCACGCCGCCGGGATGCTGGAGGGCGATCACGTGACCCGTCTCCGCCGTAAAGCTGGCGAAGATGACGGTACCGCTATAGGCGGCGTTGACGGGAGTATTGTTCGCTGCCGAGATATCGACACCATAGTGGCGTTCGGCGGCGTTGTAGGGGGTAACGATGTTTCCCTTGAGGGGAGCGAAGAAGAGGTGCGTCACCACAGGCTGCACGTCGGCCACAGGACTGTTCTGCGGAGCGCTCTGCTTCACCTGGTAGCGGTTGTCCTCGTTCTCCACATCGACACGCAGCAGGCTGTCTTCCTTGGAATGCTTGTAGGCTTTTGTGGCCACAGCCAATGTAGAGGCGCTGTCGGCCATCGCCTCCTCGAAGTCGGCACCCACATGCTCGCCTCTGAGCACCGCCTGCACGGTGGCCACCATCCATTCCTGGTCGCTCAGCACCACCTCGAGCGAGTCGATCTTCTTGGCGTTGACGTAGGTCTGCTCCACCATCTCGGTGTCGGTGTAGCCGGGGATGTATTCGCGCAGAGGGGTGAAGGCGATAAGCACGGTGGTGAGCACGATGAGCACGATGATGGTGACACCGACGGTGACGAAAAGGTTGATGCCCGATAGTTGGAAGGAGAACTTCTCCTTGAAGGTGTCGGTGTCCATCACCACAAAGCGATGCTTGTGTTTGATAACATCGCGAAGGGGAGTCCCTTTAATCTTTAGCCACCAGTCTTTAATACCCATACCTGCTGAAAGAGAATGATGAATGATGAATCGACATCCGCCGTCCACCATTCATCATTCACCACGATTCATTATCTGTTAGAAGAATTTGTTACGCTGGTCGGTAATCTTGGCAGCGTCGCGGAGCACCTGGCGCAGACGACCGGTCTTGCTGCGGTAGCCCTGCTCGAGGCGCATCTTCACAGTTTCTTCGGCAACGGTCTTGGGAGCCTTGCTGTCGATCCGAAGCATATAGACACCGCTGGCACCTTTGACGGGACCCACCAGAGCGCCCTCGTTGGAGACGGCGACAGCCGACAGGACCTTGGGTTCCATACCGTAACGGCCGAAATAGTAGTCGTTGAAGGAGACGCTGTCGATAGTGTCGACGGCGGCATTGAGCTTGACGGCAATCGAGGGAAGATCCTTGACGGCTTTCATAGCCTCTTCGGCGCGGGCCATAAGAATCTCGCTCTTCTTCTCGAGACGCACAGGCTGCTCGATGGCAGTGCGCACCTGATCCAGCGGCACATAACCCTTCTTCAGGACATCCTTCAGGGCAACAACCACATACATGCCGTCGCAGGAGAACACCTGACCGGCAACGTCGCCAATCTTGGTGGTGTCGTTAAAGGCCCACTGCACTATGTTGCGGGCGTTGCTGATACCCGAGATGCTGTTGGCCATCATGTTCAGTCTTGCGCTGCGCACCTGCAGGTTCTCCTGCTGTGCAGAGGCGGTGAACTCGGCGGCGGTGCGGTTTCTGCCGGCAAACTTGTTGGCTTCACCGTAGATAGCATTATCTGTCTTGGGCGTTGCGGCAATCTCATACGAGAAGAGGGCCACGCGGTATTTCTTGAGAGCGGGGGTCTTGCCGGTCACTTTCACCAACAGATAACCCAAACCCTGCGGGTGCTCGCAAACGAAGCACGAACCAACCGGAGTCTTCACCAGGTCTTCGTTGATGAAGCCATAGTTGCCATCCAGCTGCCAATCCATATCACCCTGTGTGGCCTCTTTCTGAGGATCGTCGCTGAACTGGGCGACTGCCTGCTCGAAGCTCATCTTGTTGCCTTTAACCAAAGCATGCACGCTGTCGGTCAGAGCCTTTGCCTGGTCGTTGCTGCGGGTGATATTACCACCGGCGGTGCTGTTGAGGATGTAGATGACGCTGGCGCGGAGCGAGTCGGGACGCACGGCGGTAGCCAACACTTTGGCCATCACCCATTCGTTGCCAACAATAGCGGGAGCAATGAAGGTGCCGGGAGCGGCGGCCTCTATCTGAGCGTCGAGAGGGGCTTTGAAGGTACTGGCCTTCACATAGGTGGAGTCGTAGTTCCTTACGAAGTACTTAATCTCGCTGTCGTCGATGGTCTGGAACTCAGCCCAAAGTTTCTCAACAGTGTCCTGAATATCGGCAAGGTCCTGCTGGGTGGGGTTGACGGGGAAAGTGATAAACTCAATGTCGCGGTATTCCTCGGGGATGCGGAACTCGGCCTTGTGGTTGTCGTAGTAAGCCTGATAGTCGGCTTCGGCAATGGTAGCCTCCTCGTCGCTGACGCTCTGGAACGGAAGGGCGACAACCTTAACATTGGCGGAAGTATTGCCGTACTCGGCAACCTTCTTGGCGATGGCGTTGGGCATATAGAAGCCCGACTCGATGATGGTGTTGAATTTCTGCAACTCGCGGTCGGTCTTGATATATTTCTCCATTTCGGTCCACTGCTGACGGGTGAGCCAGAAGACTCTCTTGTCGGCAGGAGCACTGGGATCGGCGAAAACCGAATCGGCACCATCGTTAATCTGGTCGACAATGTTGTTGATAATACGAACATCAACCTGGCCGGTCTGAGGATCGCCAAACGACTGACGCACGGCAGCATGGACGAAAGTGCCGGTGTACATGTCGCTAACTTCGGCGCCGGTAACCTTCATGCCCATCTTGGAGGTCTGCTCCTCCATGAGGGTCTCGTCGACAAAATTCTGCCACACCTGGTCGCGAATCTGCATCTCCAACTCGGCAGGTATCTGAGTTGTACGCTGCTGCATCTTGTAGTTGTCCTCCATCTCGGTGACCAACTCGTTGAAGCGCTGCGAAGTCATGGCCTCACCATTGACGACGCCCACATCGGGTATACTGCCGCGGTTCTTGCTCAAGTCCTGAAAAATGAAAGCCAGGATGGCGACGCCCACCAGGGCCACAGCCACCCACGAGTGTTTTCTAATACTTCCAATGATTCCCATTTTCTGTAAGGTTTGTTTTGTTATTATTATGTTATTATTTTCTTACTTTAAAAAGCGTGCAAAAGTACGAAGAAAAACTGTAGTGGAAAAATTTTTTTGCC
>JBGUZF010000029.1:0-15309 GCA_045222795.1 Bacteroidales bacterium | reverse complement strand
CCCGAAACGAGCATGGCGGCCAATGCTAATGCTAAAAACTTCTTTGTCATATCTGTATTGTTTGTTGATTATCTATAACCTTTAATCATTAATCATTAATCTTTAATCTTTAACCGTTGCGCAAAGCGAGAGCAGAGCAAGCGCGCTTGCTATGCCGAGCCAAAGCAACGTGAATGAACGAAGTGAATTAACCATTAACCTTTAATCTTTATATAATTCAGCGCCGCGTCGAGCTGGGGCTTGAAGCTCTGGGCGGGGTCGTCCTTGCGGAGCACCTCCTCGTCGGGCACTATGCCTTCGCCCTCGCGCACCTTGCCGCCCATCAGGGCCTCGAAGGTCGAGGTGTAGACGTAGTGGTGGTAGGCGTTGTAGTCGCCGAAAGGGGCGCCGTAGTTCAGCTCCTCGCAGTCGTTCTGCAGCGGGCCGGTGCCGCCGTAGGTGCGCTCGCCGACGATATATGCCGTGGGGAACACGTCGCGTATCACCATAGGCTCTATCTCGGCCATGCTCACCGAGTTGAGGTCGACAATCACCACGTAGGGTATGCCCTCGGCGGTGATGTCGCGGTGGTAGCTGGGGTTGGGGCTCTGGTAGTAGGGGCACCAGGCCGAATATTCCAGCCGTCCGGGACCTTCCTTGTAGCGGGTCTTGAACAGCTCGATGCGCTCGTTGATGAACGGGCCTATGAGGTAGTCGAGGTCGTCCTGGTATCCGCCGCCGTTCGAGCGGGTGTCGAGGAGGATGCCCGCCAGCTGGGAGCGCGGCGTGGTGCAGGCAACGGTGAGCCAGCGGTCGATGGCGTTGTAGGCCGGCGTGCCCGCCATATCGCGCATCACGGGCGTGAGGGCGGCGTTGGTGGTCCACAGGTAGGGCACCACGCGGCCGTCGTCGAGGGTGAAGAGGCAGTAGTGGTAGTGCACCGTGGTGCCAATCTCGGGGATGTAGGCGTCGGCGCTGTCGTGCTCTGTGACGGTGTAGCTGCCCTCGATGCCTGCGAGGAAGGCCTTCATGCCGCTTTGCGCCGCGCCGCGGCCCTCGATGTAGTAGTCGCGGCCCAGCACCTCGGTCAATCCCGGACGCACGATGGAGTATGGGTATCCGTCGCCGGGCTCGGGGTGTAGGTTGCGGATGATAAATGTCATGTGGTGGTCGATCATCTTGCCCGCAAGGCCTTGGTAGAGCCCGTCGAGCTCGGCGGTGCGCACATAGCCGCTGTCCTTGAACTTGCGGTCGAGGGCCTCGAAGCGCGGCAGGTAGCGGTCGTATGCGGCGTCCCAGTCAACGGTGTCCACGTCCCAGAACACATATCCCGTGCTCATGCACTTCCACATGTACTCGAACTGCTCGGTGTAGTTGCTGTAGGCCAGCTTGCCGTTCTCGCCCGTGAAGGGTATGTAGTCGGCCTCCTTGCGGCAGGCGGAGAAGAGGAGGGTTGCCGCGACGGTCATTATGATGTATCTCTTCATGGCTTACAGGTTATAGTTGATGGTCATTGTCAGCGTCAGGGTGTTCAGGTAGCGCGGGTCGGCCAGGTGCGGCGTGCCGCGGTGGTGCGACGTCAGGTCGTAGTAGTACATCGTCTCTACGCCCACCTCCCATTTGCTGTTTGCCGAGTAGGTGATGGCGGCCCCGACGGCGGCGCCGGCGTTGAGGCGCTGGTCCTCGTCGGTTATCTCGCGCATCTCGTCGAAGGGCTCGAAGTACACGTAGTAGTCGGTCATCCAGTAGGTCTGTCCGCAGCGGCGCTCGCTGGCCCAGTAGCCGCCGTAGCCGCCGGCCAGCAGGTGGCCGCGCAGCTGCTCGCCGCCGAACGAGAAGTCGGCCGTCACGGGCAGCATGATGTACGAGTTGATATGCTCGGTGTATACGGGGTCGAGGTAGTTGAGGTTGCGGTCCATGCGGTGCGAGCGCTGCATGAGGCTTAGGTCGGCGCGCACGGCCAGCCAGTCGCTGACCTTGTAGCGGCCCTGCAGGCCCACCTCCAGCCCCCCGAGGGGCGAATAACTCTCGTCCATGCGGCCGCCGTCGTAGCGGCTTATGCTGGTGCCCGTCCATCCCATGCGCACCCCCACGGCCCACTGTGCCGCCGCTTCGCCGCCCGCGGCGACCAGCAGCGCCAAAAGTGCTAATCCAACGATGTTTCTGCTCATTGTCTCCAATAATAATTGGATGCAAAGATACACAATTCCGCCGACGTGGCCAAATCTTTTTTCTATTCCTCCTTGCCCTGCGGGCAGAAATCTAGTAAATCTTGTAAATATGCTTGCGCAACAACCGCGTCAGCAAATAATTTACAAGATTAACAAGATTTCGTGAGCCGTAGGCGAGCAGGAGAACTTTATGGCAATAGAAAACCCCGTCCTTTCGGGCGGGGCATCTAGATCTAAAAATCTAAAACAAATTACCTTTCTTTGTAATGCTTAATGATTATTGTTTAATGATTAATGATTAGTTGCGTAGCCTCTTTAACCTTTAACCATTAACCTTTAACCATTACTCTGCCTTCTTGGCCCTGCGGGCACTTCAAGCAGTCCGATTACTCGCTCTTCTTGGCGTACTTTTTGTACTTGTTCATGAACTTGTCGACGCGGCCGGCGGTGTCAACGAGTTTCAGCTTGCCGGTGAAGAAGGGGTGCGAGGTGTTCGAGATTTCGAGTTTCACCACGGGATACTCCTTGCCGTCGGTATAGACCACGGTCTCTTTGGTGTTGGCACAGCTCTTGGTGAGGATCATGTTGTCGTTCGACATGTCTTTGAACACCACGAGGCGATAGTTTTCGGGATGGATTCCTTTTTTCATTTTCTTCTTTTTTGCCGTCTAACCCGTTGTTTGTTAGACGATTGTTTATAATTCGGTTCTAATTTTCGTGCTGCAAAGATACAACTATTTTCCAAACTGGCAAAAAAAAAATTTATTTTTAGTTGACAATGCAGGCCATACGTATTCGCTGCATATAAAATCCCCATTTCTAGGTATTGCGAGGTCGGCGGGAGGGGCGTAATTTTGCAGCAGGATTAAAAACTGCAATATTATGGATAAAAAACTGACTTTCTAAACAATTAAACAATAAACTATGGGACTACAAAGCAAGATTTTTAGCAACACGCGCAAGCCTGAGGGTTTCTTCGGGCGCATGATGGTGAACGGAATGAACGGCGGCTCGCACGCCCGCATGGCGGAATGGGGGCTGGAATTTGTGACTATCGATGATACAGCCAACGCACTCGACGTGGGTTGCGGCGGCGGTGCCAATATAGCACGGCTGCTGGGTCGCTGCCCCAAGGGGACGGTGACGGGCATCGACTACTCGCCCGTGTCGGTGAAGAAATCGCGCGAGGTGAACGCCTCTGCTATAGCCGCAGGACGCTGCAAGGTGGTGGAGGGTAGTGCCGACGCGCTGCCCTTCGGGGACGGTGAGTTCGACCTCGTGACGGCCTTCGAGACCGTCTATTTCTGGCCGAGGATAGAGGAGTGCTTCCGCGGTGTGCACCGGGTGCTGAAAGATGGCGGCCGATTCGTCATCGTCAACGAGGACGACGGCCTGACGGGCAACAACGAGAAGTGGGAGAAGATGATCGAGGGCATGCACACCTACACGCCCGACGAGCTGCGCACGCACCTCACCGCCGCGGGCTTCAAGGAGATCGCCGTCAACACCGACGAGCAGAAACACTGGCTATGCGTGATGGGGGAAAAATGAGGAATGAGGAGCGGGGAAGTTGTGAGTGTTAAGTGTTAAGTGTTTAGTGTTAAGTGAAGAGGATGCTTCTTTCTTTGGTAGTGCAAGGGAGTGCCAGGGAGTGCTGTGTAGTGCAAAGACAATTGCTTTTTGTCGCGGACTTTGCTTGCCTAGAGAATTCATTTTCTAGTTATTTTAAAGATTTTCGAAAGATTTTGTGGTATGCCTGCGAGCACCGCAGAATTTAATTAAATGTAGCGAGTCAGCGAAGCGACCATTGAAAAGTGAAAAGTGATTAATGGTTAATGGTTAATGATTAATGATTAATGATTAATGGTTTGCTCCACTGCGGTCGCAGGCCGTGTCTCCTGCGGAGCCAGGCAGAGGGGAGGAGTTAAGAATGATGAATGTATAACAATTAATAATAAAAATAGTAACAATGGAAACAAAAGTCTCTAAAGTATCACTCATCTGGGTGATTATTATGGTCGGCTTCGCCATGCACATGCTGGCCGACATGCTTCCCGCTTTCTGGGGAGCCAACATCGCAATGCCCGACGCTACAGGCGAGGCACCGACAGGCATGCTGCTGTTCATGATGGGCATGGCCTTCTTCGTCCCTATGTGTGGCCTGCTTTGCATGAACTACCGCAGCTGCAAGGCCATGCGTGTCATCAACCTCGTGCTAGCCGCGCTGATGATGCTCTTCAATCTCTTTCACGCCACCGAGCTGCTCATGGAGTTCAGCCCCGTGCAGCTGCTCATCCATCCCGTGATGGTCGCCCTGGGCATCTTCCTGTTCGTCTATTCACTACGTCTGTTAAAACGAAATGACTAAAGCCATGAAAACAACAATTAAGATCATCTTGATGGCGGTGGCTTACCTGCTGACCTTCATCCTCGGTGCCACGAGCGGCATCATCCATCCTGCGTGCTACGCCTATGTCGGCGTACTGTTGCCGCTGCTGACGGCGTTCATCTATCTCTATACCTGCACCCTCCTACCCCGCTTCGGGGCAGCGACAGCCTTGAACGGCTTCGTAGCGGTGCTTTTCCTGATAGCCGGCGAGGCCGACGTGGCCTTCCTTATCGGCATTGTGGTGCTGACGGCATTGGCGGAGATACTCCGCAAGGTCAATGGGTATGATACTTTGAAAGGAGTGCGCTGGAGCTTCCTGCCCTTCGCCTTCTCGTTCTTCGCCTACACGGCGCACTGGTGGACGGACACCGAGGGCTCGCTGGCGGCAGCCGTCGAGGAGATGCCTGCGGGATATGACCAGCTGATGGTGCCCGTAATCGAGAACATCCCCGTGCTGGTTGTCGTGCTGGTGCTGACAATCCCCGTCGCATTCCTCGCCATACGGCTGGCGATGAAAGTGATTAAAATCAAGAATTAAAAATTAAAAATTAAGAATTAAGAATTACCACACACCGCGTGGTTAGCTCCAGGGCTATGGTTGCTAACCACGCGAAATGTGATTTGCCGATTACGAAAAATGTAGTATCTTTGCAGCCCGAAAGATGAACCGATTGATGCGACATATTGCGCCGTTTTTGCTGTTGGCCAGCTATTTGCCAATGGTGGTACTGTCATCGGTGCATGTGCATCACGAGACAATTGATGCCCACGACGACTGTCGGCAATGCGCCGGGCACATAGAAGAGGCTCATCATCACGACCACGACTGCCTGTATTGCGACTTCCTCGGCCAGAGTTATCTTGTGCAGGACGAGGGGCAACAGGTCGCTCTATTCCCCGCAGCAGAGTGCATCAGCGTGCCGACACAGTCGGTGGTGAAGCAGCTGCACCACGGGGTGGCCCAACTGAGGGCTCCGCCGACGGCGTAGTCTCTTTCCTTCCGCATTATTTAGTTTTTCCAACATTTCTAGTTATCCTAGGATTGCTAGAGTATTTATCATTTAGCAATATATTACATGAAGAAGATAATCGTCATAATCATATCCCTATTGCCGTTGATGGCTGCGGCGCAGAGCCACCACGACACGATACGCCTGCGCCAGGTGGTGGTGACAGCCACACAGCACGCCACCACGCGCAGCGAAGCACCCACGGCGGTGGGTGTGGTAGACGGCAGACAGATGGAGGCCGTGAGCGCCGTGAACCTCGGCCAGGCTTTGAATTTCAGCACAGGCCTGCGGGTGGAGAACACCTGCCAGAACTGCGGTGCCAACGAGGTGCGCATCAACGGCCTCGGACAGGCCTACTCGCAGATACTCATCGACAGCCGCCCTGTGAACAGCGCGTTGGCAGGCATCTACCTGCTCGACCAGCTACCCACGGCATTGATTGACCGCATCGAGGTGCTGCGCGGCGGCGGCTCGGCACTCTACGGCAGCAACGCCATTGCGGGTGTTGTCAATGTCATCACCCGCGAGCCGCGATACAACGAAGCCAGCGTGGGCAACACCACGAGCCTGATAGGCGGACGGAGCTGGGACTTCAGCAACTCGTTCAACGCCTCGGTGGTGAGCGACGACCGCCGTGCGGGCATCGCCGTCTTCGGCCACAACCGCCAGCGCAACCCCTACGACCACAACGGCGACGGATACTCGGAGGTGGGGTTGCTCAAGGCCCGCATGGTGGGCTTCCGCGGATACCTGAGAACCACCGACTTCACGAAGCTGAACCTCGAATACCACAACATCCACGACTTCCGTCGCGGAGGCGACCGTTTCGACCTGCCGTCGCCGATGGCGCATATCAGCGAAGGCGGCGAACACGACATACACAGCGCGAGCCTCAAATGGGACTGGCTACCCGCCAGCGGATTGCGCCACGCGTCGCTGTTTGCCTCGATGCAGCACGTCGACCGCCAGAGCTACTACGGCGAACGCGAAGACGATGAATCTTACGGCACCTCCTACGGTTACACGCAGGATTTGACGCTCAACTACGGCGCCCTCTACAGCCGCCACTTCGACACCCTGTGGTTCATGCCTGCCGAGCTGACCGCCGGTGTGGAGCATACCCTCGACCGCCTGAACGACCGCACCCTCGATAATCCCGACACCCTGCAGCAAGAGATCGGCATCGTGAGTGCCTACCTGCAGAACGAGTGGAAGAGCAGCCGCTGGAGCATCCTCGTGGGCGGACGCGTGGACAAGCACACGATGATTGAGGCGCCTGTGGTGAGCCCACGCCTCAACCTGCGCTATGCCCCCAGCGACCACCTCGCCCTCCGCGTGGGTTACGCTTCGGGCTTCCGCGCCCCGCAGGTGTACGACGAAGACCTGCATGTGGGAGCCGTCAACGGCGAGCTGTACAAGATCACCAACGCCGCCGACCTGCGCATGGAACAGTCGCACTCGCTCACCGGCTCGGCCGACTACTGCTTCCATATCGGAAGCCTCGAGGCCGACCTGCTGGTGGAGGGATTCTATACGCGCATCAACGATGCCTTCGTCAACGAGCTGCTTTTCGACGACACCGTAAGTGGATACATGCACTACGAGCGGAGGAATGCCGACGGCGCCGAGGTGATGGGCATGAATGTGGAGATGACCCTCTCTCCCATCGAGCAGATGCGTCTGCAGATAGGCGGCACCTGGCAGCGCAGCCTCTACACAGGACAGGGGAAAGAGTGGGACGAAGGGCAGTTTGAACGCCGTATGGAGCGCACGCCCGACCTCTACGCCTACCTCACGGGCGTATACACCCCTGTAAAACGACTGCAGATTACCGCCACGGGAATCTTTACAGGCCCGATGCTGGTGTATCACCACGTGGCCGACGAGAGCAAGCACAGCGGCGGCACCGAGGTGGAGAAGGTCATCACCGACTCGTTCTTCGACCTCTCGCTCAAGGCCGCCTACAGCATTCCATTTGGCGAGAGCACAGAACTGGAGTTGAGCATCGGGGTGCAGAACTTGCTCAACAGCTACCAGCGCGACCTCGACAGCGGACAGGAGCGCGACGCCGCCTATATCTATGGTCCCGCGCTGCCGCGAACCCTAATGTTCGGCGCAAAGCTGAATATCTGATATCAGACTTCAATCTTCCGGCCGCCAGGAGCATTTGAAGCGCTGCTCGTACTCTTCGATGAGCATGGGGCGGAAGTCGGGGTGTGCGATGCGGATAAGATCTTCGGCGCGGTGCTGAAGGGTGCGTCCTTTGAGGCGTGCGACGCCGTACTCGGTGACGATGTAGTCGACGTCGTTGCGCGAGGTGCTGACGGCGGCGCCTTGGGGGAGGAAGGGTTTGATGCGCGAGATGGTGCCCTTGGCGGCGGTGCTGCGCATGGCGATGATAGCTTTGCCCTCGCGAGCCAGCGAGGCGCCACGGATGAAGTCGACCTGGCCGCCGACGCCGCTGTACTGCCGTATGCCGATGGTCTCGCTGGCCACCTGACCCTGCAGGTCGACCTCGAGGCAGGAGTTGATGGAGATCATGCGGTCGTTCTTGGCGATGACGAGGGGGCTGTTGACGTAGTCGACAGGGTGGAACTCGACGTCGGGGTTGTCGTCGACGAAGTCGTAGAGCTCGCGCGAGCCCATGATGAAGGTGACGACGGCCTTGCCGCGGTGGAGCGTCTTGCGGCGGCCGTTGATGACGCCACGTTTCATGAGGTCCATCACGCCGTTGGAGAACATCTCGGAGTGGATGCCGAGGTCGTTCTTGTCGGAGAGCGACTGGAGGACGGCGTCGGGGATGGCGCCGATGCCGAGCTGGAGTGTGGAGCCATCGGCGACGAGCGAGGCGCAGTTGCGGCCGATGGCGAGTTCGACGTCGCCTGGTTCGGGCAGGTTGAGCTCCTGCAGGCGGTAGGCGCAGGGGATGATATGGTTGACCTGCGAGACATGGATCAGAGTGTCGCCGTGGGTGAAGGGCATCAGTTCGTTGGTTTCGATGATTACCGTCTTGGCGGCGCGGATGGCGGCGTGGGCATAGTCGCAGCTGACGCCGAGCGAGCAGTAGCCTTCGGCGTTGGGGGGCGTTGTCTGGAACACAGCCACATCGCAGGGTATGTCGTTGCCGATCATGGCAGGGACGTCTTTGAAGTAGGCGGGGAAGAAATCGCCCTCGCGGCGCTCGATGACCTCGCGGGAGTTGGCTGAGAGGAAGTTGCTCACGTGGCGGAAATGGCCGAAGCACTGGGGCTTGTAGCAGGGGTTGTCGCCGAGGGTGGTCATGTGGAAGATAAGCACGTCGTTGTAGTCCTCGCAATGGTCGGCGAGGGTTTGCTGAATCAATCGGGGTGCGGCGGCGGCGTGGCCCATGACCACACACTGGCCGTCGTGGATGTCTTTGATAGCCGCTTCGGGCTTTGACACTTTTCTTCTGTAGTCGTCTTTCCAGTTCATATTTGCTATGTTTTACGTTATACTTCAAGCTACTGCATCACTTTGGGGCAATGCGGTTTCGGGTCGTGTAAAAGAAGCAAGCGGGAGTGGCCGACGACAAAAGAGTCGGTGGAACAAAAAGCTTTTGACGCGAAAGCATTGTCCGAAAACAAAAAGGCAGGTATCCTGGCTTTCACTCTCCGTTCGGCACCTTCTCAGACCTTGGATGGGTCCAATGGCATAACGCCGAGGGAGACAGAATGTGATTTACAGTTGCGCGACAGCTCACGAATTGCACGTGATTCCCTCTTGGCCGCCCTTTTTATGGGGCAGAACCTAATTGTTCATTGTTTCAAAGTGCTGTTGCATCGGCAGGTAGGCGATGTCGCCGGGTTGCCAATGCGGATGCAAAGATACGAAATTAAATGGATTGGCAAAAAGATTTTGAGAATCACCAATCATAGTTATTCACCATGTCGCGAAATGTGTGTATTTTTGCAGCATAAAAAAAATTACAGTATTAACGACAAGAATCTGAGTTAATGAATTTTATTGGTATTATTATCGGGGTGTCGGCATTTCTGTGCATAGGTCTGTTCCACCCCATTGTTATAAAAGCTGAATACTATTTTGGCGTGCGCTGCTGGTGGGTCTTCCTACTAATTGCTGTAATCTGTATTGCTGGTTCGCTGTTCACAGCGGCCACCATTCCCTCAACCATCCTCGGAGTGGTGGCATTTTCGAGCCTCTGGTCAATATTAGAGCTATTCAAGCAGCGCGAGCGGGTGAGGAAAGGCTGGTTCCCGAAGAATCCTAAAAGAGACGACAAATGAACGCTTTGGTTATCGGAATACTACTGCCTTTGGCGGGCACGATGCTGGGGTCGGCGTTTGTGTTCTTCATGAAGAAGGAGATACCCGACCGACTGCAGAAGACGCTGCTGGGGTTTGCCAGCGGGGTGATGGTGGCGGCGAGCGTGTGGTCGCTGCTGATACCGTCGATAGAGATGTCTCACGAGAGCGTGGTGCCTGCCGCTGTAGGATTCCTCGCTGGTATCGCCTTCCTGCTGCTGATTGACGAGCTGACGCCGCACCTGCATGTGGGTGCACAGAAGGCCGAGGGCTTGAAGTCGCGCCTGTCGAGGACGGCGATGCTGGCGCTGGCTGTCACCATCCACAATCTGCCCGAGGGTATGGCCGTGGGTGTGGTGTTCGCCGGCGAGTCGCAAGGACTGTCGATAAGCGCCGCTCTGGCGGTGAGCATAGGCATAGCGATACAGAACATCCCCGAAGGGGCCATCATCTCGATGCCGATGCATGCGGAGGGCAACTCGCGGGGGAAGTCGTTCCTGATAGGCACGCTGAGCGGCGTGGTGGAGCCGATAGGGTCGGTAGCCATACTGCTGCTGGCGTCGGCGCTGGGCGTCGCCCTACCCTACCTGCTGGCTTTCGCCGCAGGCGCCATGATGTACGTGGTGGTCGAGGAGCTTATCCCCGAGACGGCGCAAGGGCGCCACACGAACCTCTCCACCATCGGCTTCGCCGTGGGCTTCGTGCTGATGATGGTGATGGACGTGGTGCTGGGGTGAGGTGAAAGGTGAAAGGTGAAAGGTGAGAGGTGAAAGGGATTAGTTAACGTTGTCGGCAGAGCCGACGGCATACCAGAACGTTGAATGATGAATGATGAACGGGAAGGGGAAAAGTGAAAAGTGAAAAATGAAAAGTGAAAGGCGAAAGGTGAAAGGTGAACCTACGTTGTTCTTTCTAAATAAACTGCTTCGCCGGTATGCGGCGGATTACGCCATCCGAGGACTGCACGATTACACATTCGTCATGCAGAGCCTTCTCTTCGAGCATACGCCGCTCGGCCAGTTGCAGACCTATCGTCAACTTCTCTTCAAGTTCTTTTATTTCCTTTTCTGACATAATGTCCGTATTTTTGAAAATTGTTCTACGTTCAAAATCAAGGTATCTTTTCCGAGACCTCCCTTTGCTATCATTTCACGAGGTGGCTCGCTATTATCAAAAATAGCCCAGTAATCCACCTCTGGGGCATAAAGGTCGAACAAGTTGTTTATGCCACTTGCGTACCTCCGGCGGATAATATTCTCTGGAATGCCGTGGCCGCCCTTGCTGACACGTTCCGCGACACGCTGGATGGCAAGTTCCGGCGAATTGAGCCAGAAGAACAGCAACGTAACTTTGTAGTCTTTGGCATGGGCGCGACGCACAAGGTTGACATACGACTTGGTGGCCAGGGTGGTTTCGATGGCGAATGTTTCGTTCTTGCCAAGCAATTCTTCGATGCGTTGCAACATCAATCGGCCGGCTTCAATAGCCATATTGTCAGGATTGAAGGGTGACAACCCATGCGCTATCTCGTCGGCATTGACAAACTCGCGGCAGTCTAATATCTCAGGCAACACGGTATAGGAGGCCGTTGTTTTGCCAGCCCCGTTGCATCCTGCTATAATATACAATCGCCTGTCCATTTCAAAATGCAAAGGTACGAAGAATTATTGAATTGGGAGAAAAAAGTTGTATGATGGCTGCCTGACCGCAGGGAATGGTCTTGAGCACCGCTGTAATAAATTTATGATGCGAAAAAGATGTATGATGTGTTGTCATACTCCACCACCACCCTGCGGCGGTTGTCGGCCAAGCCGACGGCATACCAAAGGGACAATACCTTCTGTCGCGGACTCTTTGATTTTTCGCCTTTTCGACTCTTCACCTTATTAACAGTAAACGGTAAACTATAAACGGTAAACCAAGAAAACCTACTTGCGCTTTTTTGGTTTGGATGGCGGGAGGGCGTTGACGGTGGTGCGGACGAGGGCGGAGAGGTAGTCGCGGTCGTCGACGTCGGTGATAAGGAAGTAGTCCTTGGCGCCGTCGTAGGGCGGGCGGAGCTCGACGTTGCGGAGCATGGCGCGGCCGGAGTCGGTGGGCTTGAGGTAGAGGTTGCTGTCGCAGATGAGGCCGAAGATGATGCCGTCGCAATAGATACCGAAGTCGCCGAACATCTTCCTGGCGCTGATCACGCCGGCCGCGGAGCACTGGTCGACGATGTATTGCACAAAGTCGGGACTACTTGCCATTTACCAATAAATTGATTGCAGCGTCTATTTCGGACATCTTGGCGGTGGGCTCGAAGCGGGCGACAAGCTTGCCGTCGCGGCCGACGAGGAACTTGGTGAAGTTCCACTTAATGTCGGGGTTCTGGTCGTAGAGGCTGTCCTCGGCGCGGAACATACGGTCGAGGTAGGCGCCGATGCGGTCGGTGGTGTCGAAGCCGCCGAAGGGAGCTTTGGACTTGAGCCAGAGATAGAGGGCGTCGGCACTGTCGCCGTTGACATCGATCTTGGACATCTGCGGGAAGGTGATGTTGTAGGTGCCGGTGCAGAAAGAGTGGATGTCGTCGTAGCTGCCGGGGGCCTGCTCGCCGAACTGGTTGCAGGGGAAGTCAAGTACCTCGAAGCCGCGGTCGTGATACTTGTCGTAGAGCTTCTGCAGCTCCTCGTATTGCGGGGTGAAGCCGCATTGTGTGGCGGTATTCACCACCAGCAGCACCTTGCCCTGATAGTCGCTGAGGGGTACGGTGTTGAGGGTGCCGTCGAGGACGGAGAACTGATAGATGTTGTCGGTGTCGGCAACGACAGGCGTGGTTTTCTGCTTGCAGCCGACGGCCACAAGGCAGAGTGTGGCCAGCAAAATGGTGTATACTTTCTTCATAATGGTTGATATTTTACGTCTTATGAAATAATTTTATGTAACGGCGAATTTAACGAATTAGTCGCATCCTGTTTTATTTTTTGCGAATTACTCGAATTAAATTTTCGAGTGGTGGTGGGAGTGGCCGTGGCCGTCGGGGTCGATGGCCAGCCAGTCGTCGGGCACCTGGAAGAGTTCCCAGTCGGGATGGTGGCAGGTGAGCACAAAGAAGGCCACAATCCAGAGTACGGCTACCGCAATCCACAGCGGCCACAGGCGCCGTATGGCATCACACTTATTCAGTTTGAGCGCCAGCCAGACGGCAAAGAACATCTCAGCCCAGTAGACAATCACATCGGCGAGCAGCTCGCTTTCGGGCGCGATAATGTGGAACAGGAAGTAGAGGCCGATGGCGATTGGGATGGTGATTGTGGCGGAGAGGATGGCTCCTCCGAAGGCTTTGATGCTCCGCTGACGGATGCACATAATGACAGCCAGCAGCAGCATGGGTAAGAAGATCATCTTCATGTGCTCCCAGCAGGTCTCGCCGATGGGGAAGAAATGGCAGAAGAAGTCGCGCACAGGGTCGCTGACCTCCAGATGATGGGCGAAATGCATGGATGTGCCCACAAGCCCGATGAGGAGGGAAAGGATGATATAGTGCAGTCGTTTCACTTGTATTGTTTTTTGAATTACTACAATGTTGCCTCGATTAATTGTTTATTCTTCTGTCTTTTGGTGCGGCCAGATGCCGCTCAGCTGCTCGAAGAGAACAGGAAGATATGCGCAGCCGTTGTTTGACAGACCTATTCGCGCAATAACGAGGTTCTTGTAGGGGTTGACATAGAGCACCTGGCTGCAGATGCCAAGGGCGTAGTAGCCTGAATATTCCGGGCGGATGAAGCCTTCGTAGTTGATGTTGTACCAGTTGAAGTGGTAGCCGTGATAGCTGGTGTCGCAGTCGGCGGTTTGGCGTATCCACTCTTCGCTAACTATACGCTTACCGTCCCACATACCTTCATTAAGATAGAGGCGGCCAATCTTGGCAAGGTCGCGGACGGTGGTGGAGATACCACCGAAGGTGTGGGCGTTGTCGTGCTTGCGGCTGTCGATGTTGACGATGGCGGGATGATCCATGCCGAGGGGTTTCCAGACGCGCTCGCTGAGATAGTCGACGAAGCGCTTGCCCGAGGCGCGCTCGATGACGACGCCGAGGATTGCCGCCGTCATGCTTTCGTAGCGCCGCTTGGTGCCAGGCTCACAGCGGAATTTAAGGCCGCGGATCTGCTTCTGTATGTTGTGACCGTAGTTGAGGCGGGCCATTGCGTTAATCATCTTCAAGTCTTTAAGCGTCGTGAATTCGTAGGTATCGTCGAAGTCGAGCCCGCTGCGCATGTCGAGGAGGTGGCGGATGGTGAGGCGCTGCCAACGGGGGTCTTTCTTCTTGAGTTCGGGCAGATAGTCGGTGACGGGGTCATCGATGCTGCGGATGTAGCCGTCGTCGACGGCGATGCCGCAGAGGAGCGAGGTGATGGACTTGGAGACGGAGAAGATGGTGGCGATGCGGTCGGCCGAGAAGTCGCCCCAGTAGCGCTCGTAGACGATGCTGTCGTCGTGGATGATGAGCAGGCCCTGGGTGGTGCTTTTGGCGTTCAGCGCCTCCAGAACGGTGATGTCTTCGCAACGATGCGGCTTGGCGTAGAAATGCAGTGTGTCGATCCAGTCGGCCTGCCTTTGTGCGACGGGGAACTGGAAGGTGTACTCGCCGTTGGCGATGGTGTCGACTTCGCGCTGTTCGAAGCTGAAGATGTTGGGGCCATCCTTGCCGTCGGTCCTCAAGCCGCGGATGACCGAGCAAGACGACAAGGCCAGCGCGCAGAGAGCGAGCAGGAAGGTGATGATGGGCAAACGGTTAGTCATAATAAAATAACGGCGGGGGAGGGATTTTATTGCCATAGAGAAAAACTAAAACCGCCGCAAAGGCGTAGAGTCCTTGCGGCGGTAGGCTTGGTTTGGGATAAAGTTACTTTGCCGGTGCCCACTTGCAGCGGACGGGCGAGACGATGGCGCCTTCCTTCTTCAGTTCGGCAAAGGCTTTGTCGACATCCTTGCGGTCGAGGCCTGTGATTTCGGCAATCTTGCCAGCGTTGACGGGCTCACCAAAGTCGCGCATGGCTTTCAAAACTTTCTCTTTCATGGCTTACATCATTTCGATCAGGAAATTCTCGTAGCCGAGCTTGTCAATGTAGTTGAGGTACTGGCGCTCCCAGTCCATGTGAGCCTTCTCGTCCTCAATCCACTTGTAGATGAGCTTCTGGGTGATGTAGTCGTCGGCAAAGGCCTCGGCCATCTCGCTCATAAACTTAATGCTATCAGGCTGGTAGTCGCTCTCAATCTGCTGCTTGGGATCGTCGTAGAAGGGGAACTCCATGGTTTTCATCAGCTTCTGCAGCTCGGCGGGCTTGTAGCCGAGCTCCACGAGGCGGTTGAGCACCTCTTCGGCCTCAATCCACTCCTCTTCGGCTTCTTCTTTCCATTTGTCGGCCAGCTTGTTCCAGCCGTTGAAACGGTCATAGGCCGAGAAGGCGAAATGCTGTTTGCTGTTGCCAAACCAA
>JBGUZF010000028.1:0-14441 GCA_045222795.1 Bacteroidales bacterium | reverse complement strand
CTTCGTCTACGTCCCTTCATTTCGGCAAAGAAAACAAGTTTTCTCTGCGCTCAACTTTCAGGACTCCCACCTCTCACCTTTCACCTTGAAACCGGTCGTCGGAGATTTCCACGACGTCGATGCGGTAGCCTTCGATGGCGACGACCTCGATGGGGTGGTCGGGGTCGATGAACTTATTGACGGCGTGCACTTCCACCTGCTGGCCGTCGAAGAGGGCTTTGCCTGTGGGGGCGAGGCGCGAGATGGTGGTGCCGCGGGCACCGACCTTGACGACGGGCTCGAGTTGGTTGACTTTGCTGTCAATCTCCTCGTTGAGGCTGAAGCGGCTCCAGGTCTTGCGCTTCATCAGCAGCACCATGAGAAGCACGCAGAGGGCTATGGCGCAGAGGAGCACGATGGTACCGACGCGGGTACCGAAGAGGGCGTAGGTCTGCCAGACGCCTAAACCGATGAGGAGCACGCCGAAGACGCCGGCGACACCGCCGGGAAGGGCGACAATCTCGAGGGTCAGCAGAATGACGCCGAGGATGAGACAGATGATGAGGAGAGTGGTATTCATTGCTTGATTGCTTTTTCGCTGTATTTGATTTATTTCATCGGTGCTCAAGGCCGTTCCCTTACGGTCAGGCAGGATTGCTTGAGTGGTTACTTTTGTATTTCCGTTGTGAGTTGTTTTTCGAGGAGGGCTTGGTGCATAGGGAGCAGTTCTGAGTAGGAGCCGTGCTTGACGGCGCACTTACCGTGACAGTGGACGAGGATGGCGCATTGTTCGGCCTGCTCCTCGGTGTGGCGGCAGATGTCGACGAGAGCCTTGATGACGTAGTCGAAGGTGTGGACGTCGTCGTTCCAGAGCACAAGGGAGCAGCCGCTGTCTTCGAGCGTGTCGACCTCTTCGCTGGTCTCAGGACTTACGTATGGCTTGTTCTCTTCCACGGAATTTGGTTTACGGTTTACTGTTTACCGTTTACTGTCAGAAGGGCTACTGCCTGAGCGCTTATTCCTTCTTCGCGCCCCTCGAAGCCGAGGTGCTCGGTGGTGGTGGCTTTGACGGAGACACAACTCACGTCGATGCCGAGGGTGTCGGCGATATTCTGGCGCATCTGGGTGATATAGGGTGCCAGTTTGGGGCGCTGGGCGACGACGGTGGCGTCGATATTGCCCACCGCATAGCCTTCCTTTTTGAGCAGCATACCTACATGGGCGAGGAGCTTGAGGCTTGAGATACCTTTGTACTGCGGGTCGGTGTCGGGGAAATGCTTGCCGATGTCGCCGAGGGCGGCGCCGCCGAGGAGGGCGTCGCAGACAGCGTGCAGCAGGACATCGGCGTCGCTGTGGCCTATGAGGCCGTGGGTATGGGGTACAAGGACTCCGCCCAGCCAGAGCGGCAGACCTTCACCCAAGCGGTGCACATCATATCCGGTTCCGATACGCATAACTCCTAACTTCTAACTCTTAACTATTTCGTGGGCATCATCTCCATCGAGAGGCCGAGGCGGATGGTGTTGGCCAGAGGGCTGGTGGAGATACGGGTGGTGGGGATAAGGTAGGCGAGGTCGAAGGCGAAGACGTTGTAGCGGAGGCCGGCGCCGATGGTGACGTACTGGCGGCCGCCCTTGGTGCTATGCTCCCAGAAGTAGCCGATTCGTGCGGCGAATGTCTCAGCATACCAGTATTCTCCGCCGACGGAGAGCTGTATCTCGCGCAGTTCCTCGTTGAAGCCGCCGGGGGCGTCGACGAAGCTCTGAAGGGCACCCTGGATGACACCTATGTTGTTGTACTCGGTGAGGTTATTGGCGTAGCGGGTGGGATAGGTGACACCGTCGCGAGAGAGCGGGCGTGTGGGGACGAGGAGCTTGTTGGCGTCGAGGAGGAGGCTCACCTTGTTGTACTTGTCGAGTTTGTTGGTGTAGCGGCCGCCAATGCGGAGATTGGCAGGGAGGAACTCCTTGTCGTTGTCGTCGTCGGAGTAGCTGAGTTTAGCGCCGAGGTTGGAGATGAAGGCGCCGAGGGCGAAGGCCTGGGAGGCGTCAATCTCACCCTGATAGTAGAGACCGATGTCGGCAGCGAGGGAGTTGGCAGCGTGGGTCTCGGTGTGGCCACCGCCGTCCTCGATATAGGCGCCATTGGTGAGGTCGCTGCGGATGAAGCGGCCGGAGGCACCGAGGGCGAGGTTATCGGTAAGTTTAAGGGCGTAGGTGACGTCGAAGGAGAACTCGTTGGGGTGGATTACGTTGAGGACGTTGCCGTTGTTGTCGGTGTTGTCGATGTCGCCGAGGGTGAAGTAAGTGAGGCCGGCGGCAACGGTGGAACGCTTGTTGATGCGATAGTAGCCGCTGAGGTAGAAGAGGTTCATATCACCCACATGCAGGTTGCGGAGCCAGGGGGTGTAGGTGAGACCGACGCCCATAGTGCCTTCGACGAAGGCGAACTTGGCGTTGTTCCAATGGGCGGAATAGAGGTCGGGAGTAGAGGCGGCACCTACGTCGCCCATACCGCTGGAAACGGCATCGGGGGCGATGAGGAGGATAGGCATACCGGTGGAGATGTAGTTGTTGTATTGGCCTGTCTCTGAGAAATTCTGACACCACGTGGTGGAGGCCGCCACGAGCAATAAGGTCAGCAGGAGATTTCTTTTCATTCTATAATGCGTTTTAATATATGATTGTAGTTAACGTAAGATTATTTCTTTTATTGTATCAGCGCACAACAACTTTTGTTGTCGACTGGCGCACCTCGCCGCCCTCGAAGGTGACCATCATGCGGGCGATGTAGAATCCCGGCGGAACATCGGAGAGGTCCCACCTTACAGGACCCAGCACCTGACTGTCGCCAACGGCCACTGGGATAAAGCTCTTCACGAGGGCTCCCTGCATGGTGTATATCTGCAGGAGGGCCGACGAGAGCTTTTCGGGGCTGCTGACCTCGTAATGGAAGATGGCGTAGTCGGTGGCGGGGTTGGGTGCAACGGTGAGCGCCGACACTCCCGGGTCGGAAGAGGGGCGCACACAGAAGCTGACGGAGGCCTCATTGGAATAGCCCCAGATATTCCACGCCTTGAGGGTGAGGGTGTGGACACCCGGCGTGATGTCGCGGAAGGTGTAGCGCACCTCGCCACCGCTGGGATTGTCGATATCTGGTTGGTAGAAGTCGTTGAGCACTACAAGGCTGCCGGCGATGCCGTCGAGGGTTGCCGTGATATCATGTCCGATGCCCGAACCGAAGGCGTTGATGCCCACGGAGTCGGCGAGCAGCGCCACAAGCGTGGGGTTCTCGTCGGCGAGACCTCCGTTGCGGAAGTTGGTGTCGCCGATGAAAAGGCGTATTTCAGGACGCACCTCGCTGATCACCACATCCTCGTTCATGCCGCCGAAGAGGATGTTGGAATAGGAACCTGTGGCGTCGTCGGTACCGCTGACAGCGTAGTGGCTGAGACGGCCGTAGTCGTACTGATACTGCACGTCGCGGGGCACCGTGAAGGTGTACTCGAAGCGTCCCCCCTCTACCCTTTCGCTGCCCTTATAGATGACGCTCTTCTGCTGGATAAAGCGCAACTCGGTGCCGGGGTTGTCGTTGGCAAGGGTCGTCGCCTGCGTCTCGCGGTCGAAGACGATGGGATACACCATACCATCAAAGTCGCTGAGCAGCGCGCCGTCGCGGTCTTGCACCTCGCCGCGTATGGTCACCTGCGAGAGGACGGTGACGGTGTCGTCGACACCGGGCTGCACCTGATGTTCGCCGACATGGGTTACGACCACCTTGTGCTGCGGGAGACTGAGACGCAGCGCGGGGTCGCCGAGGAGACCAATGCAAGGAGACACATTAGTGCGGTTCTTTGCATAGCGCAGTGCGTCGCCTATTGTATTCTGACCGTCGAGGACAGAGAGGACGAGGTCGGTGTTGAAGCGTTCGTTGTGGCTTATCGGGCGTGCGGCACTTATTACAGCTATCATGCCTGCAGGGGCATGGATACACATCTCGGCGCCGGAGAGGTCGTCGGGGGTGTCGTGCCATCCATAGGAGCAAGTGCTGGTGACGAAGATGGGGAGGCGGTTGTAGTTGGTGTAGGAATTGATATCGGCAGGTTCGATATAGCGTTCGGTGCCAATGTATTTCTGAGAGCCGTGACCGATATAGTTGAGCAGTATACAGCCGTAGTTGATACGCTGGCGGAGTGCGTTGTTGAGGTCGGGATAGTAGGAGCCTATGGCACCGCTCTGCTGGCGGAAGGCGTCGGCATAGAGGCGGTCGATGTTGAGGAACGGGTATTGCTGTCTGATGCGTAGAGCCGTAGCCTCGGAGGAGTGGGCGAAGGAGGTGTCGCCGGGGTGTCCTACGTCGGCATCGTCGGAGAGGAGGGCCACGGTGTTGCGCCAGTCGCCGCTGGCGTCGCCTTCCGACAAATCGCGGCGCATAATATAACTCTCAATCTTGTCGACCATAGCGTCGGCTTCGGCGGCGTTGCGCGCCGGCAGGCGACCCACACCTATGTCGAGGGTTTGCGCTGAGAAAGTTCCCTCGTCGGGGTCAAGATAACCCATCATGTCGTCGCTGCAGTATGAACCGCCGTCATCGTCGAAGGATGCCGGCGTCTGGTAGGTGACAACGGTAGTCAATCCAAGACCTTTGAGGTCGCGGTGGTCATAGGTGGCTTTGCCGAAGAGGAGAAGCCACCGCGGCGGAGCGGCGGGATAGGTGGCGCGGAGGTGGCGCATATAGGCGCGGACGGCCATCGGGTCCTGCTTGCCGGAGGAGAACTCGTTGTAGACCTGGCGGTCGGTGACCACAGTGACATTGATGTCGTCGGCAATAGCGTGCAGGGAGGCAAGCCTGTCGGCCTGATGGCGGAAAGCGGGGTTGCACACTATGACGAAGTCGGCCTGCGGCCCTCCGTGGAGATCTTGGTTAGCGAGAGTCGTAACTGCGGCGGGGCTCTTGAGACTGCTGAGGTCGAACATGACGTACTGATGTGCCGAATGGCAGGTGTCGGTCCAACGGCCGTCAGCGACGCTCATCTCGCGTTCCAGTCCTGCGTGCGTCACATCCCACACCCTGGGCGTCTGGCCTCCGCTGATGGCGAATGCCGCCACCTGTCCGGCGACACCTTCGGTGCGGACAATCGTCTGCCCTCCGGCATAAGAGAGCGGCACCTTGCCGGTCATCTCGATGAAATCGAGCCAACCCTCAGCGGTGCTCTCGCCGGGCGTGAAGCGTACATCGAAAGTGAGGCTGCGTGCCTGACCGGGAGTTGCCTCGAGCCAACTGCCATAGACATTACTGCCGCCCAACGAATGGTAGCGGGAAAGGCCTGTGGTGCCGAAGGTGAAGGCACAGCGCTGTGCACTCTTTACAGCAAGGGCATAGCGCAACCTGATATCCGATGCTATCGCCGGCAGGGTAAGCGTGAAACTGCGGGAGGTGATGCCGCTGCTGAATTTCTCGCCCATCCACACCTGGCCGGTGCCGAAGATGTTTGTCTGGTCGTTGTTTACAACTGCAACGGCAGTGTACGTGGTTATAGTAACGCCTGCCTCCAAAGGTGCGGCGGTAGCGATGCGGAGAGGTGTTGTTGCCGAGGTTGTGAGATAGTAGTAATTGGAGGATGCATAGGCGTGGCGGCGCATTTCCCAGCGGGCGTCGTAGGTGTCGTAGCGCCACACATCGGTACCTTCGCCGTAGAAAAGGATATAGTCGGTAGCATCGAAGAGACCGTTGCCGTTGACATCGACGACGTCGATAGCCACAGGTTGAAGGTCGGATGTAGGAGTGGCAGCGTTTTCGGTGGACAGCATGTCGCCACCGGCGCCGTAGACGCCTATGCCGGCTATCGCGGCGCCCTGCAGCGACGGTATCTCGGCCACACTGACTCGATAGATGCCTGCGGCGTCAACCTTCAGCTGCCACCACTGTCCGTCGGCAAGCACCGACAACTGTGCAACAGCATATTGGCCGCACAGCAAGGCTGCCAGCAGTGTTATAGATAATATATACTTTTTATAAAACACTCTCCTTATAACGCACAACACAATATATTATTGTGTCAGGCAAGGAGGTCGGCGATTATTTTGTCGGTGGAGATACCTTCGGCTTCGGCGTAGTAGTTGCGCACAATACGGTGGCGAAGGACGTTGAAGGCTACGGCACGCACGTCTTCGCAGTCGGGCGAATACTTTCCGTGCATGGCGGCGTGTGTCTTTGCACCCATGATAAGGTACTGCGAGGCACGGGGACCGGCACCCCAACTGATGTATCGTTTGATTGTCTGATTGCTTGTCGGCAGAGCCGACGCCACAGCAGATTGCCTGATTTCTTGAGTGTCGGGACGGGTGCTGGCGACGAGGCTCACGGCGTATTCTACGACGTTGTCGGGCACAGGCATACGGCGTATGGCCTGCTGGAAGGCGAGTATCTCGTCGGCGGTGAGCAGTTGCTGCGGCTCGGCGGTGCGGTCGGCCGTTGTCTGGCGGACGATGTCCACCTCCTCTTCGAAGGAAGGGTAGTCGAGGCGGACGTTGAACATGAAGCGGTCGAGCTGTGCCTCGGGCAGCGGATAGGTGCCTTCCTGCTCGATGGGGTTCTGCGTGGCAAGCACGAAGAAGGGCTCGGGCAGCGGATAGGTGGTGCCTGCAACGGTGACGGCATGCTCCTGCATGGCTTCGAGCAATGCTGCCTGGGTCTTCGGCGGGGTACGGTTGATCTCGTCGGCGAGGACAATACCTGCGAAGACAGGACCTTTGACGAAGCGGAACTGGCGGTTCTGGTCGAGAATCTCGCTACCCGTAATGTCGGTGGGCATCAGGTCGGGGGTGAACTGTATGCGGCTGAAGGTCAAGCCCAGCGTCTTGGCCAGCGTGTTGACCATAAGGGTCTTTGCCAAGCCCGGCACGCCGAGCAGAAGGCAGTGTCCGCCAGTGAATACCGAAAGGAGGAGACTGTCGACGGCCTCATGCTGGCCGACGATGACTTTTGCTATCTCGCCGCGGAGGGCGTTGTATTTCTGAACCAGAAGGTCGAGTTGTTCTTTGTCGCTCATTATTGGAGGTTTTTGAAGACGCAGTCTTTAAACTCGTCGCTGAGGTGGATATAGGTGATGGACATCTGCTTGCGGGCCCATGCGAGCATCTTCTTCTGCTTGGCGTCGGCGAGGGCAGCGTTGTAGATGTTGTCGTAGTCGTCGGTGAGGTTGGCGCGGTGGGTGGCCAGCTTGTGGTTGAGGCGCACTATGCAGTAGGCCTGACGGCCGTTGTCGCTCTTCACCACCGTGGCCTGCGATATCTGGCCCTCGTCCATTCCCTGCACGGGAACCGCGGGGAAGCGTTCGCTGACGGCCTGCTTGTCGAAGTGCGTGGAGCCGTCGGCCGAGTTGACACAGGTACCGCCCTGCTTGGCGTTGGGAGCTGTGCTGTATTTCTTCGCCGCCTCCTCGAAGGTGATGCTGCCGGCACGCACCTGGTCGGCGATGCTGTCGAGACGCATGCGCGCCGCCAGCAGGTCGTCGGGCGACACCTGCGGGGTTATCAGTATGTGGCGTGCGTTGACGGTGTTGCCGCGACGCTCGATGAGCTGGATGATATGGAAACCATACTGTGTCTCCACGATGGGCGACACCTCGCCGGGCTTGAGGGCGAAGGCGGCCGACTCGAAAGCGCCCACCATGTCGCCACGCGAGAAGAAGCCCAGCTCGCCGCCTTTCTTGGCAGAACCCGGGTCTTGCGAGTAGAGGGTGGCCAGCATGGCGAATTTCTCACCCTTGAGGACACGCTCGCGGAGTTCGGCGAGCTGTGTGCGCACGCGGTCGCGCTCGGCCTCGGATATCTGGGGCTCGATGACTATCTCGGAGAGTTCGTAGCGCTCGGGCATCATGGGAAGGCTGTCCTGCGGAAGGGCGTTGAAGAAATCGGTCACCTCACGGGGCGTGATGCTGACATCCTCGGTGAGCTGGTATTCCACACGGCGGCTGAGGAGGCTGTTGCGGATCATGCGCTGGTACTGCTCCTTGAGTTCGTCGTAGGTGAAGCCCGTCTGCTCGCGCAGGTTCTCGCGGGTGCCGTAGTTGCGCATGTCGTTCTTGAGGTAGTAGTCGACATACTGGTTCACCTCGTCGTCGCTCACCTCGACACTGTCTATCTCGCCCTTGTGGACGAGGAGGTTGTTGAGGATGAGGTTCTCCAATATGGCGCAGCGGTTGTTGAAGGCGTCGGCGACACCCTGGCGCATACGCACCTGGGCATAGGAACGCTCGATATCGGAATACTTGATGATGTTCTTTCCGACAATCGCCGCCACACCGTCGACCACCGTCTCCTGGGCCTTCAAGGTGAAAGGTGAAAGGTGAAAGGTGAAAAGTATTGCTACTAAAAAGAGTGTCTTTTTCATTTGGATGATTTGTTACGTTTTACCTGACCCGACTTCTCGGCTTCGGAGAGGAGGTCGGATTGCAGCTTGGAGAGAATCTCTATCTTGCGGTGATTGAGGATGATGGCCTGTATATTGTCGCGCTGCAGTTCGAGGGGCGACACATCGTCGGACACCTTGTAGTCGAGGATGCGCACATAGTAGGTCAGCGAGTCGTCGCTGATGACTATGGTGCGGTTCTGCTTGAGGAAGAGGTTGTCGTTGTAGGTGGTTATCGGCACCACGCCCTGCAGGCTGTAGAACGGCATCCAGGTGTCGCCGTCGTAGTAGCCCTGAAATCCGTGGCGCGAGGCAAGCTCTTCGAGGGTCATGATGTCATCCTCTATAAATGAGCTCTTGTATACCACCGCCCTCAGCTTGCCGTCGACGGAAGATTTCTTCGGCGCGGTGACATATACCGCCTTGACGATGCTGTTCTTCAGCTGGAACTGCTCCTTGTGACTCTCGTAGTATTCGGCAATCTGGCTGTCGGTCACCGTGGTGTCGAGCAGCTGGTTGACTATCTGCTGCTCGTAGGCGTAGATGAGGAGACTGTTGCGGTATTCTCCGAGCTGGCGGCTGAAGTCGGCCGACACATTCTTCTCGGCTTTGGCGAGCATCACCGTCTGACGCACCCACTGGTCGACATAGTTGTCGATGATGGCGATGCTGTCCTCGGCGCTCACACCGTCGCCCACCAGTCCCTGCAAGTCGGCCTTGCGGAGCTCGTGGTCGTAGACCTTCGCCACCAAGGGGGTCTGCTCCTCCTGGTAGCGGCAGCCCGCGAGCAGCAACAGTCCTGCCAGCGACAGGCTAATAGTCAATCCTCTCGACAACATCCCAGTTTATCTTGACGTTGTATTTGTCGCGCAGCGAGGTGCAGAGGTTACGCTCCAGCTCGTTCTGGTATTCGTTGAGGTAGTATCCGCGTGCTTCCGCCTGCGCCTTCAGCATGGGAGGCAGCACCTCGTCGACCATCACCACGCTGTAGCCTTTCTTCAGCGGACGGGTGTAGATGCCCGTCTGCCACTGGTCGGCATTGAGGAGGTCGGTATGGCCCTGCTCCACGAGGTCGAGAGCCATCTGCACGTCGTTCTCGTCCTTGCCCTTCTTGCCGATGGTTTTCACGAGCATAGCCTTCATCTCATTGCTGCCCTTGGCTTTCTTCTGAGCCTTGGCCAGCAGCTTCACAGCCTTATCGGTGGCAAGCATCGCACTGTCGGCAATGTCGAACTTGGTGATGCGTGCGCGCTGTTTCCAGAAGTAGACGGAGTCGTCGCGGACGGTCATGCGGCGGGTCTTGCTGTAGCGGTTGTAGAAGTCGGCAAAACCTGCCGAGTCCTTGACAGCCTTCGACCACACCATCTTGTCGTTATAGCTGAAGATCATCAGTCCGCGGCGGTATTCCTCCACCACCTCGGCAAACTCGGGATAGTCCTGTTCCAGACGCTCGTCGGCACAAACCACTGCGAGGCTGTCCATGAATTCCTCGTAGCGCATATTGACATAGTAGACGGTGTCCAGCAGGTCGAAAGCCTTGCGGTGAGTGTTGATATAGCGGGCGAAGTCGAGGCTGTTGTACTCCTTGCCCATCACACGCACCAGGGGCTGTATGTCCTTCACCAGCGTGTCGTTGTAGTTCCACTCGCCGAAGGCAATCTTGCGACGCACAATACGGTAGATATTGTCGAGCGAGGCCTGCATCTTCACAGGCTCCTTGGTTTTCTTGGCGCGTTTCTTGGCGCCGGGCTGCTCGACGGGCGTCTTGGTGAGGTCCACCAAGCCGTATTTCGCACGGCAGGTGGTGGCGAAGACCTTGCGCGAAGCATCGCCGCGTGAGTCGCGGGTCATCTTCTGCTTGTAGTAGGGCACCATAGCCTCGAAGGGCGGCAGGGTGTCTTTGCGTATGACCTTCAAGATATGCCAGCCGTACTTGGTGTGGAAAGGCTCGGAATACTGGCCGGCCTTGAGGTCGGCAATCACGTGCAGATACTCCGGAGGCAGCTGGTTGAGGCCGGCATTCATCATGCGGCCGCCGTTGTCACGGGTGGTGCGGTCGTCGCTCTGACGGGCGGCACGGTCGAAGTCCAAGCCATCCTGCAGCTGACGATAGATGGAGTATATGGTGGAGCGTCCTGCAACTGAGTCGAGCGACCCTATCCATATATGGGCCACATCGCACTTGCCCTGCATCTCCACAATGTCGAACAGTTTCACCAGGTGGTAGCCGTAGCGGGTGCGTACAGGCTGGCTCACCTCGCCGACCTTCAGCGAGTAGGCGGCATTCTCGAAGGGGTACACCATCTCGAAGGCGGTGAAGTATCCCAGGTTGCCCTCGTCCTTGCGTCTGTTTGGGTTGAGCTCATTGCGCTGTGCCTCTTCGTAGGCGACGGCATAGAAGTCCTCGCCGCCGACAATCCTAGCGCGCAGCTCATTGATATAGTTCAGCGCCTTCAGGGTGTCTTCGGGCTTGGCGTCGGGGGCAACCTTGACCATGATATGTGCCACGTGCACCGAGCGGTGGTTGCGCTCGTAGGCTTCGTGCAGCAAGCCGTCGAGGATGGCGGAGTCGATAAGGTAAGGGGCTGCCAGCTCGTTGCGGTATTTGGTCAGCTCCATGCGCAAATCCTCCATGGTGTCGATACCCATATTGTGGGCATCCACCACCTTGGCACGGAAGTTGGCATAAAGGTCCGCATACTCGCGCAGGGCCTGGCGTTTCTCGGCCAGAGGCGTCTGCGGGTTCTTGGCAAGCTTGTCGCCCACCGAGTTCATGAACTCCTTCATAAACTCCGTCTGGCGAATCTTCTGTCCGTTAACCTCCAGCACCACCGGGTCCTCCGGCCAGGTCTGTGCATGGCAAAGTGAAAAGTGAAAAGTGAAAAGTGAAAGTACGGCCGCAGCCAACAATATTTTCTTCATTTGTCTTAACTCCTTAACTTCTTAACTCCTTATCTCCTTATCTGCTGTAGTTCGGTGCCTCGCGGGTGATGGCGATGTCGTGCGGGTGGCTCTCCGTGCGACCGGCATCGGTGATGCGGATGAACTTGGCCTTCTGCAGGTCGCCGATGGTGCGGCTACCCGTGTAACCCATACCGGCCTTGAGGCCGCCAACCATCTGATAGAGGATCTCGCCGAGGGTGCCCTTGTAGGGTACACGACCCACCACGCCTTCGGGAACGAGCTTCTTGGCGTCGGTCTCCTTATCCTGGAAGTAGCGGTCCTTCGAGCCGCTCTGCATGGCCTCAAGCGAGCCCATGCCGCGGTAGCTCTTGAACTTGCGGCCTTCGTAGATGATGGTCTCTCCCGGAGCCTCGTCGGTACCTGCCACCAGGCTGCCCACCATCACGGTGCTGGCACCGGCGGCGATGGCCTTGACGATGTCGCCGCTGTAGCGGATGCCGCCGTCGGCGATAACTGGCACATCGAAGCCGTTCTGCTTCAAGGCTCCGCACACCTCACAGATGGCCGTGAGCTGCGGCACGCCGATACCGGCCACGATACGCGTCGAGCAGATGCTTCCCGGTCCGATACCCACCTTGATGGCGTCGGCACCGGCCTCGGCAAGCATCAGGGCGGCTTCGCCCGTGGCGATGTTGCCCACCACCACGTCAATATCCGAATATTTCGCTTTAACCTTCTTCAGGGCTTCCACCACGCGGATCGAGTGACCGTGGGCAGTATCGATGACGATAGCGTCGGCACCGGCCTTCACCAGGGCGTCCACGCGGTCCATCATGTCGGGCGTGATGCCCACGCCGGCGGCCACGCGCAGGCGGCCGTTCGAGTCCTTGCAGGCCAGGGGGCGCTCCTTGGTCTTCATGATGTCGCGGTAGGTGATAAGGCCCATGAACTGGCCCTCCTTGTTCACCACCGGCAGCTTCTCAATCTTGTGCTGCTGCAGAATGTCGGTGGCTTCGGCAAACGTAGTGCCCTCGTGGGTGGTGATGAGCTTGGTAATCATTATCTCGCTCAGGGGGCGTTCCATATCGCGCTCAAAGCGCAGGTCGCGGTTCGTCACCATACCGATAAGCATGCGGTTCTCGTCGACGATGGGGATGCCGCCGATGCCATATTCCTCCATCAGGTGCAGGGCGTCCTTCACCTTGGCCTCTTTGTTCAGCGTCACAGGGTCTATTATCATGCCATTCTCGGCACGTTTCACCTTGCGCACCTCGTTGGCCTGACGCTCGATACTCATGTTCTTGTGCAGCACGCCGATGCCGCCCTCCTGTGCCATACCGATGGCCATAGCGGCCTCGGTCACGGTGTCCATAGCGGCACTGACCAGCGGGGTGTTCAGCATGATGCGCTTGGAAAAGCGCGACGCAACGGTGACTTCACGGGGCAGCACCTCGGAATAAGCGGGGACGAGCAGCACGTCGTCGTAAGTAAGGCCTTCGCCGATGAATTTAGAAGTGTCTGTATACATGATAAATAGTTTTTATTTACGAATATATTTAATTTGCAAAGATACGAATATTTTTTAATATGGTAAAAAAATATTTACCCACCACTCCCGCCTCACTTCCGTATCACTTCCGACTCACTTCCGCCCCCCACCCCACATCTTCCATCATACATCTTACATCAGCCATACCCGCCACGTTCACAGCAACTTACACGATTTTAACATTTCTAAACCACTGAAACTCAGCCCTTAAACCCCATCCACTTCACATCCACTTCACATCCACTTCACCCCCACTTCACCCCCGCTTAACCCTCCGGTGACGATGATGTGGTGTTGATGTGTAGATGATGTGTAGGTGATGTGTAGGTGGTGGGGTCTTATCCTTGGCAATCAGGCAATTACAAATGTTAAATTCGCGTAATATATTGACAACGTGCAGGGTATGTGTCACATTTTTCCTTCACCGCATCAGATATTTGGGCCCCATAAAAGTTAAAAATTATTAAATTTTATTGGTAATTGTACCATTTTGCCTATTTTTGTCACTATATATATGTAGAAGGGGTTGAATATTGCCTGCCGTGAAATACGACCAACAGACACTGGAATTCATCGCCATTGTGCATCGCAACAAAGGCATCCTGAGGAGGATATGCGTGCTCTTCTCGGACCGTAGCGCCGAGGGCATCCGCGACCTCTACCAGGACATTGTCTGTGCGTTGTGGCAAGGCTATCCGCGTTTCCGCCACGAAAGCGGCGAGAAGACGTGGGTCTACCATGTGGCCTTGAACACAGCCCTTCATCAGCGCCGCCGCCAGCGGCTGGCGCCGGTCATGGTGCCTATGGACAGCCGCCTGTTCGACACATGGGCCGAAGAGGCCGGCGACGCGATGGTCGAGCGCCTCTACACGCTCATAGAGCGGCTGCCTGCCGGCGAACGCGCACTGGCCTACCTGTATATCGACAACCTGCCGATAACGCAGATTGCCATGGTGCTGGACATCAGCGTGGACGCCGCAAGGCAACGCATCAAACGAATGAAAGGCAATCTGATAAAACTCAATGAAAATGAAGAGTGACGAAAACACCCTGGATGCCCTGCGCGAGGGATGGAACCTCTATGGGGCAAGGCTCGACGAAGCGCTGGACGGCTGTCCACAGCCCGAACTGCGCTTCCGCCGCGACGGACGGCGGCCCCAATGGGCGCTTGCGGCGGTATTGGCGGTGACGTGGCTGCTGGTCACGGCCTCGGCTGTCCGTTGGATGCCCGAAAACGAAGGCCATGCAATGGCGGGGGCTCTGTGCGACAAGCCCGACGTGGCAATGCAGAATGTACAATCGATATTGGAAAAAATATGAAAACAGGAACTAGATACCTGCTGTGTTTCCTTGTGGCCACTGTGCTAAGCCTGGGCGCTGTGGTGGCGTGGCGCCTTTGGCCGCGCCCACTGCCGCCAGAAGAGTGCAGCGAGCTGTATCGCACCTATAAGGACACCCCCGGCATCGACGCCACCTTCATCAAAGACTTCCATGTCAACGACACCGTCTCCGTCGACGTCACACTGCTGCAGGCTACAGACTCCGCAGGGTGGGAGACACTGTTGAGCAATGTAAAATTACCAGAAGAGATGCACGA
>JBGUZF010000027.1:0-32403 GCA_045222795.1 Bacteroidales bacterium | reverse complement strand
AGCTCGATGGTGTCGCCGCTGATGCGGCATGCAGCCAAGTCGCTGCGACGGTAGAACACTTCGTCGCTGCCGTACTCTTTCTCGATGCACACACGTTGTATGTCGCCTTCGGCATGCGGCAACTTGCCTTTCTTGCGGATGGGCACGATGGTGTGCACGTGGTCGGAGACCGACAGCAGCGGTGCCGCGAAGAGGAAGCCGCGGGCTTCGACGGTGGCCACGTTTGGCGCCGTGCAGCAGCGGTCTATCTCACGGATGGCATCGGCAAAGGCTTTCTTGTCCTGCAGGAAAGGCAGCACATCGATGAAATCGATTCCCGGCTTCGGGAAATCAGGGTAGTGTTTTATTACTTCTTCGAACATATCTTTCTTTTTTAAGGAGTTAAAGAAGTTAAGAAGTTATCGCGCTGCGCGCTAGAAGTTAAAGACGAATGTGCATGCTAAAACCATTGTCTTGAACTCCTTGAACTACATGAACTCCTTGAACTACCATATTATCGTCATTTACAAGGCCCAGACCAGCAACCCGCCGCAGATGATGACACCTGTGACGAGCAGGTCTATCAGGCAGTAGCCCATGATATCTTTGGCGTCGAGGCGTGCGATGGCCAATGCCGGCAAAGCCCAGAAGGGCTGTATGAGGTTGGTCCATGCATCGCCCCATGCAATGGCAATGCCAGTGAGACCCGGGTCGACACCGAGGTCGGCACCGGCGGTGAACATGATGGGCGCCTGTATGGCCCAATGGCCTCCGCCGCTCGGCACGAAGAGGTTGAGCACGGCGGCGCAGAGGAAGGTGAGCAAGGGATAGGTGGTGGGGGTGCTGATGCGTATGCAGCCGTCGGCAAGCACATTGCCGAGACTGATGCCACTGGCGCCGATGCCTGTGATGATACCCATGATGCCGGCGTAGAAGGGGAACTGCAGTATGATGCCGGCAGCACCCGTGGCGGCCTTGCCGAAGGCACGGACGTAGGCCAGCGGTGTGCCGTGCAGCAGCAGACCCAGCGAGAGGAAGAGCATGATGACGGCTCCGAGGTCGAGCGTGCCGCCGCGGAAGCCAAGACGCAGCACCAGATAGGCTATCAGCAGCAGGCCTATCAGCCACGACAGCACAGGGCTGTGCTCCATGTGTTGTGCCGGCGAGGGCTTCTCGGGGCGCACAGGCGCCGTATGCTCTTCGGCGAGCAGCATCGGGTCGACGGTCACGGCACCTTGCTTGGGGTGCATCAGGGTGTTGGCCACGGTGATGCCCACAATGACCAGCAACACCATGACGAGGTTATGCGGGTCGAGGATGGTCTGGCTCACCGGCACGGGATCGACAAGGGCGCCGTTGGTGGCCATGGCGAGTGACTCGCCGGGAGTGGCCATGGTCAGCGGTATGGAGCCCGACAGACCGGCGTGCCACACCACGAAGCCGCTGTAGGCCGAAGCTATGAGCAGACGGTAGTCGATGCCCTGCAGCTGGCGTGCTATCTCTTTGGCGAAGATGACACCCACGATGAGGCCGAAGCCCCAGTTGAGCCAGCAGGCCATGGCCGAGATGACAGTGACCAACGCTATGGCGGCAGGGGCACTCTTGGGCAGACGTGCCAAAGCGGTGATGCCGCGCTTTACCGACGGCGCCGCCGCCAAGGCCGAGCCACAGACAAGCACCAAGGCCATCTGCATGGCGAAGGCCAACAGGTTCCACACTCCCCCACCCCAGTGCTCGACAACCTCTATCGGGCTTTGGTGGCACACGGGAATGGCTATCACCGCCGCCACGAAGGTGAGCAGGATGGCGAAGATGAATGGCTCGGGGAGCCACCGCTGTACCAGTCGTACGCAGAACTTAATCATATCAAGCTGTGAGCTGTAAGCTGTAAGTATTAAGTGGCTACGCAGCGGCGGCACACTTAAAACTCACAGCTTAAAACTTAAAACTTCATTAATTGACGAATCTTGTTAGGAATATCGGTATTCTGCTGTATGCCGCTGAAGCGCTCGGCACCGGGGCCGTAGGCGAAGACTGGCACCATGCAGCCGGTGTGGCTGCCCCAGTAGAAGCGGAAGTTGTTGATGCCTTCCTCGATGTCACCGTCGGGCAGCGTGAGGCCGCCGGTCTCATGGTCGGCGGTGACCACAACGAGGGTGTTGCCGTCCTTCTCGGCCCAGTCGAGCACGGCATGGAGCATCAGTTCGAAGTCGGCCAGCTCGGCACGCAGGTAGGCCGAGTCGTTGTCGTGGCAGGCCCAGTCAATCTGCGAACCTTCAATCATCATGGTGAAACCCTTGGGGTTGCGGCTGAGCATCTCGATGGCTTTCATCGAGGCGGGACGCAGCACATCGCCACGCTCGGGCTCCGGCAGCGGCTTACCATCGTAGATGAGGCCAACAAGGCGGTCGCCGGTGAAGGCCATCATAGAGTCGAAGTTGCAGACCACACTGTAGCCACGCTTGGCGAGGGTGTCGAGGGGCGAGAGACCGTCCTTGCGGTTTTCGGCCAAGAAATACTTGTAGCCGCCACCAATCATCACGCTGTGCTGGCATTGTGCCAGCTGCACCGTCAGGGTGTCGTACATCTTGCGGTAGGGCACATGGCCGTAGGTCGAGGCAGGGGTGGCGTCCATGCAGTCGCTGACGACGACAAAGCCTGTGCTCTTGCCGGCATCTATGGCGTCATCGAAGATGGTACGGTAGCGTGTCGAGTCGGGTGCCCAGTTCACATGGTAGTTCTCCACCTTCTGGCCTGTGGTCAACGCAGTGCCGCCGGCCGACGAGTCGGTGCGGTACTTATTGAGCGAATAGGTGCGCGAGAAGCCGCTGTAGGGGAAGCGCAGGAAGGCGCTGTTGTCGGCCTTCTCGGCAACCACCGAGGCATAGACCTGTGCCACACCCATGCCGTCGCCGACAATGAGGATGACATTCTTGGGAGCGGGCTCCTGCTTCTGACAGCAGCCGCTGAAAAGCAGCATGGCAGCCGCTAGAACTGGAATGATAATACGTTTCATATTGTTATTGTTTTTGATTAGCAGATAATTTCAATTTTCAACTTTCAATTTTCAATTTAGGAAGTATTTCTTTCTCGAAAATGTCGCGGCGCACGATGCGGTAGTGCGGGTCGTAAGCGGCCTTGAAGGCTGCACTGTGGCTCTGCACGAATTTGGGGTCGGGAGTTGCCATGCCTTCGGCGCTGCAGAGCACGGCACGCGTCAGGTCGCGCACACTCAAATGGCCGTCCTTGACGAGCTTCAGGTTGACACGCACAAAGTTGCTGTCACAGAGCGTGTACTCAAATAGCGGGAACAATGCCGACTCTGCCATTGCATCGACCTCTTTCTGTATGTACGCGGCACAGGAGGCCGAGTCAGTGATAAGGTGTCCCGGACCGTAGAGGTCTTGGAACACCAGCTTATAGAGGTCAGTGGCTTCGGCCTCTGGGTATTGTTCGGCGTAGGCTATCAGGGCCTCCGCGCATGGCACTTCCGCGTCAGGCTTGGCAGCACTCTGGCACGAACACACTAAAACCAATACCGTTGCGCAAAGCGAGCGCAAAGCAAACTTGCTTGCTCTGCCGAGCCAAAGCAACGTGAGTGAACGAAGTGAACTAACCCATAACCAAATACAACGTTTCATTTCTGTGTGTGTTTTACGATTAATATGCTCAACTCCCATAGCAGGTAGATGGGCAGTGCAACGAGCGTCAACGTGAAGGGGTCGCCTGTGGGCGTGATGATGGCACCGAGGATGACGATGACCACTATGGCGTGACGACGGTAGTGCTTCATGAAGTCGGCCTTCAGCACCCCTATCTTGGCCAGCAGCCAGCAGAGCACCGGTAGCTCGAAGACCACCCCCATCACCAGACTCATCACCCCCAGCACACTGATATAGCTCGAGAGGGTGATGGTGTTCGCCACCTCGGCACTCACCTGATAGCCGCCGAGGAAACGCACCGTGAAGGGAAAGATGACGAAGTAATTGAGTGCCACACCTGCCAGAAAGAGCAGATAGCCGCTGCCTACAGCGCGCACGGCTAGTCGCCGTTCGGTCTGGTACAGCCCCGGGGCCACGAAGGCGAAGAGCTGGTAGAGCACGTAGGGCGACACCACCAGCAGACCTGCCCAGAGGGCCACTCGCATGTGCGTGAGGAACTGCTGCGTGAGCTCGACATTGATGAGTTGCATGCTCTCCGGCTTGGGGTACATCACCACGGCGAAGAGCTGCTCCTTGAAACAGAAGCAGGCCACCGCAGCCAGCACAGCGGCCACCAGCACATACCAGATGCGCCGCCGCAACTCGTCAAGATGCTCCCAAAAAGTCACGAAATGTGAAAAGTGAAAAGTGAAAAGTGAAAATTAGTTTGCGTCTGTCTTCGTTTCACTTTTCGTTTCCTCACTTTTCACTTCATCAACGCCATTGACGCCGTCCTTGAAGCTCTTTACGCCTTTGCCCAAGCCTTTCATCAGCTCGGGAATCTTCTTGCCGCCGAAAAGCAGCAGGATAGCGAGGACGATGATGATAATCTCCCAGGTTCCTAAGAATAACAGTTTCATTTTTTTATCTTTTTAATATTTCCTTTTTCGTCTTTTTTCAATTCCTTGCCGTTTTTATAGACATGGGCACCTTTGAGACTTTCCCTTTTTACTTCCCATGCTTCTATTAAACCTCCTCCCATTCTACCTCCAAATAGCACTAGTACGATGAGCGAAAATATACATACGAGGATATCCAAAAGTGTCTTGCCAACGAGTCTTTCAAGCGGTTGTCGGTATAGTAATACTGCTATTAAGACGAGCGTAAGTATGAATCCGATGATGTATCCGTGGGTTATGCGTTTTTTCAAAGATTTCATACCAACGAGTCTTTCAAGCGGTTGGTATAATCTTCTATCATGCGCATCTTCTCAGGTATTTTGATACTCTGCGGGCAATGCGAGAGGCACTCGCCGCAGCCAATGCAATGGTCGGCCTGACGCAGCCGCTCGATGCTCTTGTCGTAGGTGGTGAGGAAAGCGCGGCGGGCGCGGCGGAACTCCTTCTGCTCCACAGTGCCTTCGGTGGCTATGTTGCCCTCGCCAAGGCTCTTGTTGTAGAACGAGAAGATGCCGGGGATATCCAAACCGTAGGGGCACGGCATGCAGTACTGGCAAGCGGTGCAGGGAATGGCGGGATAGTGGGCGAACTCGTCGGCCACACGTTCCAGCAGGCGCATCTGGTCGTCGGCCAAGGGCGTCATAGGACTGTGTGTGCGCACGTTGTCCTCCACATGCTCCATGTTGCTCATGCCACTGAGCGAGGTCATGATGCGAGGGAACATGCCGAGGTAGCGGAAGGCCCACGAAGCCAAGCTGCGCTCGGGCTCGCGCTCCTTGAGCTGACGGGCAATCTGCTCGTTCAACGTTGCCAGACGACCACCCAGCACAGGCTCCATGATGACGATGGGTATCTCGCGCTTGTCGAGCTCAGTGTAGAGGTGCTCAGCGTTGACGTTCTCGGCCTCTATCTCGTGAGCGTAGTGCCAGTCGACATAGTTCATCTGTATCTGGGCGAAGTCCCAGTGGTATTTGTCGGTCCACGCCACCACCTTGTCGAACTCCGATTGCTCGCCGTGGAACGACCAGCCGAGGTTGCGTATGCGGCCTTTCTCACGCTCTTCCATCAGGAAGTCGAGCATGCCGTTGTCCACGAAGCGCATCTCGAAGTTGCTCTTGCCGTTCTCATCCACGCCGCCGAAGGAGTGCAGCAGGTAGTAGTCTATATAGTCAACGCCCAGCTCCTCGAAGCTCTGCTCGTACATCTTGAGGCTGGCCTCGCGTGTCCAGGTGCGGAAGTTCGAGAGCTTGGTGGCAACGAGCCATTTGTCTCTCGGGTGACGGTTCAGGGCTATGCCCGTGGCCTTCTCCGACATGCCGCGCATATAGACCGGGGCTGTGTCATAGTAGTTCACACCGTGCTCCATGGCATAGTCAACCATGCGGTTTATCAACTCCTGGTCGAGCTTGGCGTCGGGGTTGTCGCGCAGACTGCCGCCACCCTCCACGGGCAGGCGCATCATGCCGAAGCCCAGCAGGCTCACCTGCTGGCCGTGCTTGTCGGTGCGGTAGGTCATCTGCCCTTCCGGCACCTCGCCGACAGCATAGCCCTCACTCTTTACGGCATTGGGGTTGTCGCACCCCACGGCCAACGCAGCCCCGGCGGCCACGCCCCCTGCCAGTCCCTTCAAAAACGTTCTTCTGTCCATATATCAACAATTGCTTTATTGCCTGATTGCTTGATTGTTTGAGTATTGCCTGCGTAAGCCACTCAAGCAATCAAACATTCACACATTCACACATTATTATCTCTTATTCATTTGTTCTTCCAGCTCCTTGCGTTTCTTGGTGCTGAACCACAGGCCGTACACCTCGCTGACGTTGTTGGCGGTGGTGAAGGCGTTGATCTGCTCCTGCTTCATCCAAGCCATGAGGCTGCTGAAGTCGTCCTTGTTGAGCAGCACCTCGAGCTCGATGCTCTTCTCGCCGGTGTAGCCGCCGATAACCTCGTACAGCGTGCAGCCGCGGTGCAGACGGTCGGTGATATACTGCCGTATGCGCTCATAGTCCTTCGACACGATACATACACGTTTGCGGCGGTTGAGCGAGGCGGTGAAATAGTCGACAACCAGACCGTTGATCCACGTGCCGATGAGGCCGATGATGACCATGCGGAAGGGGTTGATGAAGAAAGCCGTGCAGCAGATGACGGCACCAGCCACCGACACCGAGGCACCGATGTCGAAGTGCAGGTATTTGTTCACAATCTTGGCCAGAATGTCGAGGCCGCCGGTCGAGGCATTGATGCTGAACATCAGGGCCTGCGAGGCACTCAGCAGCAGCACGAAGCAGCAAAGGTCCAACCACGGGTCGCCCATCACGCTCGGCGTGCCGGTCACAGGGTTCTCATTGGCGATGTTCTGCCAGGGGAACACCCAAGCCCAGAAGTCGGTCAACGGACCGAGGATAAGGGCGGTGTAGACGGTCTTGAAGCCGAACTCGCGGTCGATAATCAGGAAGGCGAGAATCAGCAGGATGATGTTGATCACCATGATGTAGGTACCGAGGTACTGACCGTTGGTGAAGATGTTGCTCAGCACAATCGAGAGACCCGAGATTGTGCCGATAATCAGTTTGCTGGGCACCAGGAAGTAGTAGACGGCGGCGGCGCACACCATCATGCCCAAGGTCATTATCACCAGCTCCTTCCAAAACTTGAAGGTGCCGACATACTTGATTGCTTCAGTGAATTTGCTCATATTTGTTATTGTTTGATTGCTTGATTGTATGATTGTTTGAGTTAAATCTCCGCGTGTATCTCGCGGCCTTCGACATAAATGGCTGTCACGGGGCGCGCCGGACAGTAGTATTCGCAGGCACCGCAGCCGAGGCAGCGGCTCTCGTTGACGGCGGGGATGCCGTCGACCATCTGTATGGCCTCCGACGGGCAGTGGCGTGCACAAGTGCCGCAACCGATGCAGTTGTCCTTGAGGACTATGGCAGTACCTATCGAGATGGCTGTCTTCTCCTCTTTTGTCACGGGCAGTATGGCACCCGTGGGGCACACCTCGCTGCAACGCGTGCATGCCAGACGGCAGTAGCCATCGGTGTAGCTCATCTCGGGCTGCATCAGCGAGGTCAGCTTGGTCGATGGGCGCAGCACCTTTTCGGGGCACTGGCTCACGCACAGCTGGCAGGCGGTGCAACGCTGGCTGAAGTTCTTGAGGCTGCGGGCACCATAGGGCTTGAGCGGTGTCTTGCGCTCTGGCACCTGCTTGCCGGCGATGGCCGCCAGGCCGCCGTCCATCTTCTGTTCCTGGGCCTGCACGGCCATGGCGGTGCCAACAGCCACAGCGCCTGCCACAAACTTGCGGCGGCTGGAATCTACACTAGTGCCACTAGTTTTACTAGTACTCCTAGTAAATCTAATCGCGCCATGCTTGCACTCGCCGATGCAGTTGAAGCAGTCGACGCAGCGCGACATGTCGACGCACTTGTGCTCCGAGTCGATGCACATGGCTTTGCACTTGTGCTCGCAGCGGTGACAGCCGCCGCACTTCGAGGCGTCGATGCGGATGCCGAAGAGGCTGTACTTGCTCACCAAGCCCAACAAGCTTCCCACAGGGCAGATGGTGTTGCACCACAGACGGCCCCACACGAAACTCATCACACCCACCACCACGATGGTGACGATGGCTATGACCAGCGGCAGGCCCGTGCCGTGTATGTTGGTCACCATGCGGGCATAGGCGCTGTAGGGGGCTATCAGAGCCGCCAGACTGCCGAGGCCGGCAACCATCAGCACCACGAAAAGCGCCAGCACGATGTAGCGCACCCAGTTGGCCGCACGGCGATACTGGAACTTGCGCTTGGGGAACAGCAGACCGCTGATCCACGTCACGAAGTCCTGGAAGACGCCCATGGGGCACACAACAGAGCAGTAGAGGCGACCCACCAGCGCGGTGACCACCAGCACGACAGCCACCACAACGAAGTTCAATGCCAGTATGGCTGGCAACAGCTGCACCTTGGGCATCCAGCCAAGATAGTGACGCAGCACACCGGTGGCGTCCAACAGCAGCGCCGTGATGCCAAGCAGCATCGCCGCCGCCAATACAATCCTGATAACTTTCAATACTTTCATATATCGTTTCTTTCTTTATTTCCCACTTCGTGAAATCTTGGAAATCTTGGAGATTCTTTTAGATTTAACAAGATTTGCTCTTTGTCTGGTTATTGAAAATCTTGGAAATCATTATGTAAATCTATTTTTAAGATTTCCAGGATTTCCGCCGCAGGCGGGGAGATTATTTCTTCAGCATTGCATACACCGCCAAGCCAGCGACCGATTTGATGCCGGTCTTCTTGGTGATGCTCTTGCGGTGCGTGTTCACGGTGTTGACGGCGATGTTGAGCCGCGTGCTTATCTCCTTGCTCGAGAGGCCCTGAGCCACAAGCTCGAGCACCTCCTGCTCGCGGTCGCTCAGCTGGTAGTCCTCGGGCGGCAACAGCAGCATCTCCTCTATCTCGGCGTGCTTCTCAAGGTCGCGACTCAGCTGCAGTATGTCGAATACCAGCTCCATCATCTCCTCGTTCAACCGCTCGCCGGGGATATACTTGTAGATAATCTGCGTCAGGTCGCTGAGCTTGTCCTTGATGTTGTCGTGGCTGCGCTGGTAGTGCTCGCTCTGTCTCTCGCCGTTGCGCAGGCTCTCGAGCATGGCGTCGAGGTTGCGCTCCTCGCGGCGCACATGCTCGCGCACCTCGCGGCAGTAATCGGCAAAATACTTCTTCAGTATCGCCGCCGACTTCTCGCCCGAGTGCTCGGCGATGTGGTCGAGATGGTGCTGCATGTGCGGCAGACGCTCCTCGATGTAGTAGCGGTGTGAGGCCTGCAGGTGCTCCACCACCAGGCGGTTGTCGATGCGTGCCACCTCCTCGTCGTCGGGGCTGTAGTCGTCGAAAGTGTAGATGTTGCACACCGTCAGGAAGAAGTTCTCGTCTACGTTGTTCTCGCGACACACTTCCTTGACACTCTTGTCGCCGAAGCCCAGCGGAATGCCGAAGCGTGGCAGCATAAGTATCAGGTCGTAGTTCGACGCTATCATGTCGGCCATCTTCATCCGGCCCGTAAATATCGTTCTTTTCATATCCTTACGTAAAAGGGACTCTATATGTTAAAAAGGCAAAATTACGAAAAAAAAACAATTTATCTAGAATTATTTTAAGAAGTGGCAAAACAAGCCGCAAAACTACATCATACCCGACACATTGCCAATAAGTTATACGGATTTAACACTCCTAATCTCCTGGAAATCAACCATAAGACCCCACCATCTCCGAATCATCTCCGAGTCACCTCCGAGCCATCTCCGACCCACCACCACCCATCGGCGGTGTTGGTGCGATGATATTCCGACGCGGATATGAAATATTTTCCCCCCAAGTCGGGAAAAAATCGTACCTTTGCACCCAAAAATCACTACCCACTATGGCTAAACTTAACATTATCAGACCACCAAGAGTCAGTGCCGACGCCAAAAAGAACTTCTGGAAACAACTTGGCATGATTGTATTAGGTGCCACCATCTCGCTGATGCTGACCATCGTGGCAGCCCAGATGCTGGAGAAACACCAGCGCTCCAAGGACCGCAAGCTCACCACCATGATGGTGCTGAGCAACATCGAAATGTTTTCCAGAGCGCTGGATGAACACGCGGAGGTCATGGCTTCCGTCGACAGCGTTGCCACATGGCTGTTAAGCAAACCGTTAGAGGAGCTGGAGCTGCTGCCGGAAGACGAACTAAACGATTTGATAGACAGAGCTACCGGTACTTTCTTCCTCACTTACGACAAATCGGCCGAACAAATCTTTTCCAAAAACATCGAGACCTGGAAGAATATGAGTAACGTGCAGTTCATCGACATGGTGGGACAATGTTTCTCGGCCATGAAACAGATTGAGGAGTATTGGAACACACGGATGACCGACGCGAACGCCGCCCTGCTCGAAATCAAGTCCCATCCTGACAACTATGAGGGCAGCAGCATACCGATAAAGATACTCGGCGATGACAATATGCGGCGCACACTGGCCGGCCACCACTACATGAGGACATGGCTCGGCTACACGGCGGCCACCATGCGCTACTACAACAGGCAGAACATGAAAGCCATCGGCATTTCGGAAAAGAAGGTAATGGAATACACCGATAAGCGAGCCCTGAAGATTGAAAACGAGGAGGAAGTCCCCAACCAACTAGACTTCTACTCCGACCCCATCGCTCCCGACAACCTCACAACCTTCGCGCCCATCGACGCCCGCATCGACAGCCTGAAAACAATTAAGAATTAAAAAATAAGAATTAAGAATTACAGGGCGACTGCCATTTTGTCAGCATCCGTGTCAGTGTTTCAACATTGGCACGGATGTTGTTGTATGAAGGGTGTGAAAGTTCCGACAGATTGGAAAAGATTGGAAAAGAAAGCTACGCTATCTGAATTCTTTTAGAATCTTTTAAAATCTGAAGGAGATTAAGAAATAGCAAACAAAATAAGAAAGGAAACATATTATGGCAAAAATCATCGGAATCGACCTCGGCACAACCAACAGCTGTGTCAGCGTCATGGAAGGTAACGAACCAGTAGTTATCGCTAACAGCGAGGGCAACCGCACCACCCCCTCGGTGGTGGGCTTCCTCGAGAATGGTGACCGCAAGGTGGGCGACCCCGCCAAGCGTCAGGCCATCACCAACCCCCACAACACCGTCTACAGCATCAAGCGCTTCATGGGCGAGACCTACGACCAGGTGACCAAGGAGATTGAGGCTGTGCCCTACAAGGTGGTGCGCGGCAACAACAACACCCCCTGCGTCGACATCAATGGTCGTCAGTACACCCCGCAGGAGATCAGCGCCATCGTGCTGCAGAAGATGAAGAAGACCGCTGAAGACTACCTCGGCACCGAGGTGACAGAGGCCGTCATCACCGTCCCCGCCTACTTCAACGACAGCCAGCGTCAGGCCACCAAGGAGGCCGGCGAAATCGCAGGCCTGAAGGTGCGCCGTATCGTCAACGAGCCTACCGCTGCCGCCCTCGCCTACGGCCTCGACAAGAAGGCACAGGATATGAACGTGGCAGTGTTCGACCTCGGTGGCGGTACCTTCGATATTTCCATCCTGAACCTCGGCGACGGCGTCTTCGAGGTGAAGAGCACCAACGGCAACACGCACCTTGGCGGCGACGACTTCGACCGCAAGATTATCAACTGGATGGCCGACGAGTTCCAGAGCGACAAGCACATCGACCTCCGCAAAGACCCCATGGCCATGCAGCGCCTGAAAGAGGCTGCCGAGAAGGCCAAGATTGAGCTCTCCAGTTCGATGGAGACCGAAATCAACCTGCCCTACATCACCGTTGCCGACGGCGTGCCGCAGCACTTGGTGATGAAACTCACCCGCGCCAAGTTCGAGATGCTCTGCGACGACCTGATCCGCGCCACCATCGAACCCTGCCGTCAGGCTATGAAGGATGCTGGCCTCAGCAATAGCGACATCAACGAGGTCATCCTCGTGGGCGGCTCCAGCCGTATCCCCGCTGTGCAGAAGAAGGTCGAAGAGTTCTTCGGCAAGGTGCCTAGCAAGGGTGTCAACCCCGACGAGGTGGTCGCCATCGGCGCCGCTATCCAGGGCGGTGTGCTCACCGGCGAGGTGAAGGACGTGCTGCTGCTCGATGTCACTCCTCTGAGCCTCGGTATCGAGACCCTCGGCGGTGTGATGACCAAGCTCATCGACGCCAACACCACCATCCCCACCAAGAAGAGTCAGGTTTTCAGCACCGCTGCCGACAACCAGCCCGAGGTGGAGATCCACGTGCTGCAGGGCGAGCGTCCCATGGCCAACGACAACAAGACCATCGGCCGCTTCCACCTGGCCGGCATCCCGCCAGCACCGCGTGGAGTGCCCCAGATTGAGGTCACCTTCGACATCGACGCCAATGGCATCCTCAACGTCAGCGCCCTCGACAAGGCCACCGGCAAGAGCCAGAACATCCGCATCGAGGCCTCCAGCGGCCTCTCCGAGGACGAGATCAAGCGCATGAAGGCCGAGGCCGAGGCCCACGCCGACCAGGACAAGAAGGCCAAGGAAGAGATTGAGAAAATCAACGGTGCCGACGGCATGATTTTCCAGAGCGAGAAGAACCTCAAGGAGTACGGCGACAAGATTCCCGCCGACAAGAAGAGCGCCATCGAGAGTGCCCTCACAGAGTTGAAGGCCGCCCACAGCGCCCGCAACGTCCAGCAGATCGACGCCGCCATGGCCAAGATCAACGCCGCCTGGCAGTCCGCCAGCGAGGACATGTACAAAGCCCAGCAACAGGCCGGCGGACAGAACCCCGGCGCCGGCTTCGACCCCAACAACATGGGCGGCAACCCCAACGCTGGCCAGCAAGGCAACAACCCCAACGACAACGTCACCGACGTCGATTACGAGGAGGTGAAGTAAATGTCCTGTGGACATTTACGATAGCGAAGCGGAGAAGGTTCCCCTTGCGGGAGCCGCGGTCCTCAGGACCGCTCCGCCGATTCGAAAACGGCGGCATAACCTCGCAAATAACAAGAAAAGAGGTGCAACTTTTGGTTGCTCCTCTTTTTTGTTTATACGACTATTTCAATCAAGAGATGTTGCATTTTTGCAACGTTTCTTGATTGAAATCATTATTACCCTACAATCTTCAGCCCAACTATCGAAAGTATCAGGGTGCTGAGGAAGAGGAGGCGCCAGAAGGTGGCAGGCTCGTGGAAGACGAAGATGCCGAGGAGGACGGCGCCGACGGCGCCGATGCCTGTCCATACGGGATAGGCGATGCCGATGGGGATGGTCTGTGTGGCTTTGGCCAAGAGGACAGCGCTGAGGACGTAGAAGAAGGCGAAGCCCGCTATCCACCACCACCATTCGCTGCCCACCGCCGGCTTGGTCTTGCCGAGACAGAAGGCAAAGCCCGACTCACAGAGACCTGCTATGATAAGGACAATCCAATTCATGTTTCGCTATTTTGAGATTGCAAAGATACGACATTTTTCACTATGTGGAGAAAAAAACGTATCTTTGCATCTCGAAATACAGATATCTATGAAGAGAATATTCCTGCTGATAATAGTTCTGGCGCTGGGCCTGCAGGCTGGCGCCAAAGATAAAGAATGGACGTTGGCGTCACCCGACGGACGGCTGGTGGCATCCATCGCATCCTACGACTTGTCGATAAACTACTGCATCCTTTACAACGACTCGATGATGCTGCTGCCCACCTTTATCGAGCTCGACTACACGCAGGGTGATAAGGCCTTTCATTCGATGACGGTGCGCAAGGTCACGCGGCGCAGCGTCGACGAGACCATCGCCTCACCTTTCACTCGTCAGACCTCGATGCGTGACCACTTCAACGAGCTGACGCTGCACCTCAAGGAGGGCCTCTCTATCGTCTTCCGCGCCTACGACGAGGGCTTCGCCTACCGCTTCGTGTGGGAGGGAAAACCCGGACGGGTGAACCGCGAGATTGTCCAGTACAACTTCGGCGACAACTGGATGACGACGGCGGCCTACGTCAGCAAGTTCGACTCCACCAACCACGACGTGCAGTACAGCACCTCGTTCGAGAACCAGTACAAGACCATGCACCTCGGTGAACTCGACCCACAGCGGCTCTGCTTCCTGCCGCTGATGGTGCACTGCCGGAACGGAGTGAAGCTGTGCCTCACCGAGTCGTCGCTATGCGACTACCCCGGCCTCTATCTCTACGGCGCCCGCCAAGGCGGGTTGCTGTTTGGCGAGCACGCTCCGCTGCCTAAACGCGTGGAGCAGGGCGGACATAACAACCTGCAACTGCTGGTCAAGGAGCGCGAGAACTATATCGCCGAAATGAACAAGGACAAGCACTTCCCCTGGCGCATCATGATGATAGGCACCGCTACAGAGATAGCGATGAACAATATGAGCTACCTGCTTGGAGAGCCCACTCGCGTAGATGATATCAGCTGGATCAAGCCTGGCAAGGTGGCATGGGAGTGGTGGAACTGCCTCAACATCACCGGCGTTGACTTCGAGGCGGGCTTCAACAACGGCACCTACAAGCACTACATCGACTTTGCCTCGCGCTACGGCATCGAGTACGTCATCCTCGACGAGGGTTGGGCAGTCAACAAGCAGGCCGACCTCTTCCAGGTGGTGCCGGAGATAGACCTGCCCATGCTGGTGCAGTATGCGAAAGAGCGCAATGTGGGCATCATCCTCTGGGCGGGCTATTACGCATTCGACCGCGATATGGAGCACGTCTGCCGCCACTACAGCGAGATGGGCGTCAAAGGGTTCAAGATAGACTTCATGGATCGCGACGACCAGATAGTGACCGACTTCTATCGCCGAGCCGCCGAGATGTGCGCCAAGTACCACCTCGTGGTGGACTTCCACGGCGCCTTCAAGCCTGCGGGCTTCACGCGTACCTACCCCAACGTGCTCAACTTCGAGGGGGTCTTCGGACTGGAGCAGATGAAGTGGGCGCCGACCACGGTGGACCAGATGCGCTACGACTGCGAGATACCCTTTATCCGTCAGGCCGGTGGCCCGATGGACTACACGCAGGGCGCCATGCTCAACGGCGGTCGCTGGAACTACCACCCTTGCTGGATGCAGCCCATGAGCCAGGGAACACGCTGCCACCAGCTGGCGCTGTACATCGTCCTCGAGTCGCCGCTCAACATGCTGTGCGACTCGCCGACCCACTACGAGCGAGAACCCGACTACACGCGCTTCGTGGCCGAGATACCCACGGTGTGGGACGAGACACGCGTGCTGCAAGGCGAGGTGGGCGAATACATCGTCACCGCCCGCCGTAAGGGCGACACCTGGTACGTAGGTGGAATAACCAACTGGACGGCCAGAGATGTAGATGTTGCACTACCGCTTATCAGCCTTAACATCAGCGACATTGAACTGTACACCGACGGTATCAACGCACATCGCCAGGGTAGTGACTACCGACACGAAATGCCCGAAGCGGTCTTGCCGGTCATGACAATCCATTTGGCTCCCGGCGGCGGCTTTGTGATGAAGATTAATTAAGACGGCTTGTGAGGTGGTGGCGGCCACTGGTGAGTTTTAGCAATTCGTACCCGTCTTTGGTGGGCAACCACACTTCGGCTGTTCTGTTGGCGGGAATGAGGATGTTCCACTCAAATTGGTCCCCCTTACGTTTCCAGTTGCTTACTATGCGTCCCGAGACAGAGCTGTAGGAGCAGTTGACGTAGTCAAGCCCCTCCAATGGATAGGGTTTAAGAATGATGCGGCTATAACCGTTGTAGCCTCGTATGCCACCGAGGTAGGAGTAGTACCATGGGATGAGGTCGCCGAGGAGCATTACGTGGTTGCCAGAGTTCATGGCGGGGTCGCCAGTGTCACCATTCCATAGTTCCCAAATCGTTGTGGCGCCTTTCTTCACCATATAGCCCCAGCTGGGGTAGGTGGTGTCGGTGGCTATCCGAAGGGCGAGGTCCCCTCGTCCGTAGTTGGTGAGGGTTGTCATCAGTTGCTGGATGCCGACGACACCTGTGGAGACATGGCCGCCGAAGTCGCCTTCGGTCTTGTCAATGATATTTCCAAACACCTTTTCTTCCATGCCGTCGGGGACCATACCGAAGGACAATGGCAGGATGTTGGCGGTGACGGTGTTGTGGTCGTAGCGGCCGGTGAGAGTGTCGAGGTAGCGGGCGTTGTAGGCACTTCTGGCGAAGTCCATCTCATTCTGGAAGTAGGCCGTATCTGCATAGTTGCCAATCTTTGCCGCGAAGCCTTTCATGATTTTGCAATAGAGGTAGTAGTAAGGCGTGGAGAGGTTGGCGGGCCAGGTCATGCGGTTAGTGTCGCGTGTGTGTATAAGTTCTGGACTTTCTGGAGGCACGCACCAGTCGCCGTAGGTGTCGCGGACGAGGATGCCGTCCTTAAGGTAGTATTTCTTCATGTGGAGCATCCATCGTTTCATGGCGTCGTAGTGTTGCTCAATGGGTCGGAAGTCGCCGAAACGCAGCCAGAGCATGTCGGCCACGGTGATGAACGCTCCCGGCCATGTCATGTTGTCGGTGTAGTTGCGCCAGTAGGCGGGGGCCACATCGGAGAGGGCACCGTTCTCGAACTGGCAGTCCTCGAGGTCCTGCAGCCACTTGGCATAGAGGGCGTGGTTGTCGAAGATGTAGCTCTCGCCGTAGCAGCCGGAGGTGCGGTCGCCTGTCCAGCCCATGCGTTCGTCGCGCTGCGGGCAGTCGGTAGGCATCGAGCGGTAGTTGCCGCGGATACCCCACTTGGCGTTGCGGTAGACGGCGTTGATGATGCTGTCGGAGGTTTCGAAGCTGCCGGTGAATGGCATCTCGTCGTATAGGACGTGCCCATTGATACTGCTATACATCGGTTTGAAGCGGAGACCTGATATTTCGACGTAGCGGAATCCGTGGTAGGTGAACATTGGACACCAATGGTCGGTCTCTCCTGCGGCGATGTATCGGTCGGTACATTCGGCTGAACGCAGATTGTCGGTGTAGAGAGTACTGTCGGAATTGAGGGTCTCCGCATAGCGGAAGGTGATGGTGTCTCCGGGTTGCATATCGTACAGCCACATGGATATTACCCCCACCATGTTCTGTCCCATGTTAACTATCCACTTGTCGCCCTTTCGGAAGATGTTTATTGGCAGTAGCGTCTGCTGCACCTTGATATTGGGATTTGGCTGCGGGGTGAGGAGCTGCATCGGGTCGGGGCGCTGGTAGTCTTTGGGGAGAGGACTACCAGTGACGACGGGATACTCACGCGAGACTCGGTGGCGTGGATTGTAGATGTCCTCGCGGTACATGTTCTGTCGGTCATAGTCGACGACGACATCCTCCCACCTGCTGTCGTCGTAGTGTGGAAGCGTCCAGTTGCCGAGGTCGAGACGTGCGTCGTAGGTCTCACCGTCGAACTCGTTGCTCTTGCGTATCGGGCCGCGGTTGGTTATCTTCCAGTGTCCGCTGCCACTAACGATGGTGTCGGTGGTGCCGTCCTTGTAGGTCACCTCCAATTGCATCAGCAGTTGCGGCAGGCCGTAGTGGGCAGCGTGGGTGATGCCGCACCATTCCCAATGGGTGCTGTCGTGCCTCACGGTGGTGAAGCGGCCGCCTTCGAGGATAACGCCCACAGCGTTGAGGTCACCAAACCGCAGCAGATCCGTCACATCGTAGGCGTTGAAGTAGATGCGCCTAGTGTAGTCGCTCAATGCGGGCTTCAACAGCTCGTCGGGAGCCACCTCGGCGCCGTTGATATAGGCGCTATAAGAGCCCAGGCCGCTGATATAAAGACGTGCCCGCTCAATATATGTCTTGTCAAGCGGAAACTCTGTGCGCAAGTAGCGGGCCGCAATGGCGGTGTGACCCTCCACCCTATCGTCTTCATAGTCGCGCCCTATCCAGTGCGCCTTCCAGTCGTCGCGCGCCAACAGGCTTATCTCGAACTGCTGCACGTCGCTCTCGAGACTCTTCTTCCTGTTGTGGTCGCCGTAGGTGACAGTAGTAAAGACCTTCCACCAGCAGCGGTCGCGACTCTTCAGCGTCTTGCCCCCGTAGGGGATGTAGAGCATCTGGCTCGACGCCGCCTGGGAGTCCCAGAGGTCGCCGATGCCCTTGCGGGCATTCTCCTCCGAGGAGGCCACGACGATGCGGTAATCTACCTGCACCACATTGTTCACCTCGGCATCATAGTGCCAACTGAAACGTGGCTCGGCGGTGGCCAATGGCATCGACCCATCTTGCATCTCTACGGTCGGAGAGACAATCTGAATCTTGCTTCCGCAGGAGACAAGTAACAATAAAAAGAGAAGTGGTATAAATCGTTTCATAATGCTATTATATATTCACCACTGGCGAGTATATGATCTCTAAGTGAGGGTGTGGTGTACTACTCTATCCACGTGAGTCTCCCAGAGAATATGGTCCATTCGCCGTCCTTCTTTTCCAGATACACCTCGCCTCCTTCGTAAACACAACGGAAGAATACGACGGCGCGCTGCATCTCGCGGTCAAAAATAATTGAATTGGCTTTGGGATAGGTCTCGTATTGCCAGTAGCCGCCCCAGTGGCCATAGAATATCTTGGCGGCCTTCGTGAGAAATTCCATCCTTTTGCTACTCTCGTCCTTGGCATAGGCTACCTGCATGATGTTATCCGTTCCCAGGTCGACATGCTGGTCGCCGAGGAAATCGTCTAGCAGTTTACTATATCCATCGGTCAGATAGACGACTTTCTTGTTGGGGAAACTTACCCGGGGGCGGAATTCGACGTCCCTCATTATCTCATGGGTGTTGATTTTTCCCCAAGGCTGATAAAACCAATCGTCATCAAATACTAAAGACATGCGTCCCAGGTTGATTTCACTCTGCAGATATTCTAACTTTTTTTGACGGATGCTGTCGTCGGAATATGTTTGGCGGATACGTTCGGTATAGTATGCCTCAAGTTCGTCAGGTTTGAAGGGGAGGGTGTCCGCTACGGAAATCTTGTACAGCTCGTTCTGCACAATGAAATAGGGGTAGTCTTGATATTGAAGAGACCTGAAACCTATCTTTTCCAGTTGGAGGGGCTGGTAGAAGGCCGCGAAGACTTTGTGGGCTTCAGCCACCCGTTCGTTCAGCCATTCGTAATTGGTGGTATCATTTTCGTTTGAGGTGATATCTTCTGCCCAATGGTCGAAGAACTGGTACAGCTTTGCTGTGTCTTGCTTTTGGTAGGCCTCTTCCAGCAGGGTGGCTTCGGCCTCGACGGCCTTGCGGTTCCAGAGGCGCAGAAATTTCTCCACGCGCTGGCGGCTGTAGCCTTTGCCCTCCTCGAGCGATGCCGACTCCTGGATGTGGATGGGCTGCCCTTCGCGGTTGAGCACCACGAAGGCGGGATAGCCGAAGCGGCCGGGATTGCCGAGGAAACGCATGGCTTTCCCGTTCTTGTTGCCCTTGGAGTAGTTGACGTGGATGTAGACAAAGTTCTCCTCGATGAGGGGGGCGATGACGCTGTCTTTCTCGGCAAAGTCGGCAAATCGGAGACACCACGGACACCAGTTGCCACCCACTTGGCATAGCACATAGCGGCCCGTTTTCTGCGCAAGTTCGGTAGCCTCCTTGATTTGCTGCATGGCGTCGAGGCTTTCGTCGTAGACTTTTTTTTGTGCTTCTGCACCGATTACGATGCAGGTTACAAATGCTATAAGTAAAGATAATCTTTTCATATTTAATATGTTTTATTCAATTTTAAACTCCCAATCGCCGGAAGATACAGTGTGTTCGTTTGTGCTGCCAGGAAACACTGTGGCTGTAGTTTCTTCGGGGACGAAAACTTTGAGGTTTTTACCCTTCATTTCCACACGGATAGTACCGAAGGGAGTAGGCTTGGAGGCTTTCACCCATTCGATATCCTCGCAGGGCTGCGGGTCGATGAAGAAATGCTTGTAACCAGGCTGTTCAGGGTCAGGACGGATGCCGGCAAGGGCTTGATAGAACCAGATGCCGATGCCGTTGTAGCAGTTGTGGACGCGGCTGCGGTCTTCCTTGCCGGGACGGCCACAATCCCACGACTCCCAAGTCGTGGTGGCGCCGTTGTTAATCATATAGAGGTAGCCAGGGTAGTCCTCCTGCCGCAGGATGGTGGCCATAAGGTCGGCCTGGCGCTCGCGGATGCACCATTCGGTAAAGATGGGGACACCGACGAGACCCACGGCGATATGGTCGCGGTACTTGCTGTGGATGTCCTCAAGTAGTTTTTTGCGGACGAGGCCGTCCGCGTTCCCGGGGATACCCTGTAGCAGGGCGTAGCACTGGTCAAGCACTGTGCCGTTGGCGTAGGTGTGAGTCTCGGGGTGGTAGAAGTGGCGGTGGATGTCTTTTACCAGTCTTTCGCGCCAGACGGCAAAACGTTCGGCATCGTCGTAGTGACGGGTTATGCGGGCCATCTGCACCATGTCGGCGAGGCATTCGGCGAGGAAGCAGTTGCTGACATGCAGGACGCTCTCGCCGCCTTTGTATACCCCATCGGGTACAGCCCAATCGCCTAGGAACCAGGAACGTCGCTCGGTATCGGGCCAAGGCATTAATATTCCGTTCTCGCAATACTTTTCAACAAAGTCGAGCCAGCGGACCATCTCGTCGTAATGCTCGTCGATGAGGATGCGGTCGCCGTAGTTGAGGTAAGTGCGCCACGGGGCCTTGATGATGAAGCCGCTCCAGTAGGGGCCGCCGCCGGTGCGGAAGGCAGGAGCCACGTAGGGCAGGTCGCCGGTGGAATCCATGGCGTCGCCCCAGTCGGTGAGCCAGTCGCGGTAGGTGTCGAGCACGTACCAGAAGGTTTGGAGGGCCATGGTGGAAGAGTTGCCGTCGCCGCCATAGCCCATGCGCTCGATGTGGGGGCAGTCAACCATATATCCGCTGAAGGTGAGGCAACTGAGGGTGTACTTCACCATGTCGTGAATGGCGTTGAGGCGCGGGTCGGAGCACTCGAAGGTGGCACCCTCCTTGGGGTCGACGGCGGAGATTTGGGAAAGGTGAAAGGTGAGAGGTGAAAGGTGAGAGGTGTCGAGGCCGCGGAGGCGGACGTAGCGGAAGGCATGCATGTGGAAGCGGTTGGTGAAGTGGCCGCTGTCGCCAGAGGAGATATAGATGTCCGTCTCGGTGAAGGGAGGCTTGGCATCCACGTGGTCGAGGTACTCCATTGTTATCTCGTGGCCTTCGGGCATAGGAGGAAAGGTGGCCTGGAACCAGCCCGTCGCCACTCGTCCGAAGTCGAGCAGGAGGGAGCCGTCGGACTGTGGCATCCCAGAGATGGGCAGCAGCGTGTCGACGATATAGTTGCCCTCGAACTGTTGCTCAGAGAACTTTATATCGCTTGCATTATATACCGAGGCGGGCCTCCATTCAGGCTGTACGCGGGAATCGTAGCGTTCGCCGCCGAAGTGCATGGGCTGCCAGTTGTCGGTGTAGGAGTAGCCGGAAGGCGAGACCTCCCAGGTGCTGTCGGTTGTCAAAAAAAAATCCCCAGGAATATCATTCTTGTCAAAGCGGCATATCCCGACCAGCGCTACCGCCGGTGTGCCATAGACGCGTCCCCAGCCTTGGCCAAGCCAGAGCATAATCTCGTTCTCGCCCTCGTGGATATATTGGGTGACTTCATAGACTATTGTCAAGGCCCGCTTGTCGAGTTGCGACACGGCGGGCTGCATGACGTAGTCGCCTACCATAGTTTGATTGATATACAGCTCGTGATAGCCCAAAGAAGAGACAACGACATGTACCCTGATGTCAGGAACATTTTCCAGATGGAATGTCTTGCGCAGCATGGGCGTCTCGGCCCAGCCAGAGTCGGTGCGGCAGCCGATAAACTGCTGCGCGTCGACCGGCAACACCGCCAGCAACAACAGACAGAGTAGTACGCACTTTCTCACACCCAAGGGCTTATTCCGTCAAAGTCTTCACGAAGTCCATGAACAGCGGGTGCGGATGGAGCACGGTGCTGGAATACTCGGGGTGGAACTGGGTGCCGATAAACCAGCGGTGGCCGGAAATCTCGACAATCTCCACCAGGCCGCTCTCGGGGTTTGTACCCACACACATCATGCCCTTCTCCTCGTATTCATCCTTGTAGCGGTTGTTGAACTCGTAGCGGTGGCGGTGGCGCTCGCTGATCTGAGGCGTGCCATAGATATCGGCCACGCGGCTGCCCTTGCGGAGCTCACAGCTGTAGGCGCCCAGGCGCATGGTGCCGCCCATGTTGGTCACCGTCTTCTGCTCCTCCATCAGGTCTATCACGTTGTGCGGGGTGTCGGCGTCCATCTCGCTCGAGTTGGCATCCTTGTATCCCATCACGTCGCGGGCAAACTCGATGACCATCATCTGCATACCCAGGCAGATGCCGAAAGCGGGGAGGTTGTTGACGCGGGCATACTCCACGGCGACAATCTTGCCCTCGATACCGCGCTGGCCAAAACCCGGACATACCAGTATGCCCGCCATGCCCTTGAGCTTCTCGGCGACATTCTCCTTGGTGATATTCTCGCTGTTTATAAAGTCAATCTTCACCTTCACGTGGTTGTAGATGCCAGCAAGCACCAGGCTCTCGCGGATGCTCTTGTAGGCATCCTGCAGGTCGTATTTGCCCACCAACCCCACATGCACCTCCTTGGTGGCGGTGCGCTGCAACTCCAGGAAGCGGTGCCAGCCCTCCATCTTCGGGGTCTCGCCCACAGGCACGCCGAACTTGCGCAGCAGCGCCGCATCGAGGCCTTGACGCTGCATGTTGACGGGCACCTCGTAGATGCTGGGCATATCTTCGCTCTGCACCACGCACTCAAGGTCGACATTGCAGAACGACGCCACCTTCTGGCGGATGCCGTCGGAGAGGTGCTTCTCGGTACGCAGCACCAGCACGTCGGGCTGTATGCCGGCGCCCTGCATCTCCTTCACCGAATGCTGCGTGGGCTTGGTCTTCAGCTCGTCGGCGGCCTTCAGGTAAGGCACATAGGTGAGGTGTACGCTGACGGCGCGATTGCCGAGTTCCCACTTCAGCTGGCGTATGGCCTCGAGGTAAGGTGCCGACTCGATGTCGCCTATCGTACCGCCTATCTCGGAGATCACAAAGTCGACTCCGTCGTCGTGCATGATGCGACGCTTTATCTCGTCGGTGATATGCGGCACCACCTGTATGGTCTTGCCCAGGTAGTCGCCGTGACGTTCCTTGTCAATCACAGCCTTGTATATCTTGCCGGTGGTCACCGAATTAGCGCGTGTGGTGCGTATCCCCGTGAATCGTTCGTAATGTCCCAGGTCGAGGTCGGTCTCCATGCCGTCGACGGTCACGTAGCACTCGCCGTGCTCATAGGGGTTTAATGTCCCCGGGTCGATGTTGATGTAGGGGTCGAACTTCTGGATGGTGATGGTGTAGCCGCGGGCTTGTAGCAGCTTGCCGATACTAGCGGAAATAATGCCCTTACCTAGGGAGGAAACAACGCCTCCCGTCACAAAAACATAGCGTGTCATTGCTGATTGGATGATTGAATTATAAAATGATATATTGTTTATTTAACGTTCGTTATCTCTCTTATGCTCACGGCGAAGCCGCCACAGGGAGCCATCTTCAGCTTGAGGGTGCTCTTGCTGGTGACTTTCTTCTTGGTGATAGTGTACGAATAGGGGTTGTATTTTAATGAGGAGTGAGGAGTGAGGAATGAGGAATTGTCGGGGAGGCCGGAGGCGTCCTTGCCGTCGGCGTAGATGATGGCCTCGTAGCTCTTGCCGGGAGTAAGGAAGTCGAGCTTGACGCTGAACTCGCGGGCGTTCTCGTCGGTGATACCTCCCACGTACCACACTTCGTGTGGCACACCATCCTCACCATACACATACTGCGCCGCCGAGCTCATCACCCCCTTCTTGCCGTCGGACAGCTTCCCTAGTCCTTCGGCGGCCTTGTTCAGCGACGACACCTTCGGCTTGCGGGCGGTGACGATATAGTCGCCCGGCTCGGCGTAGAGGTAGATGCTGGTGTCCCAGTCGACGGCCACATCCTTGATAAACTGAAAGGCATCGAGGTAGGGCTCGTAGTGCTCGGGGAAGTCGGCGGCCATCTGTAGGGGCGAGTAGAAGGTGACATAGAGGCCCAGCTGGTTGCAGATGGTGTGCTGCATCTTGCCGCCCCAGGGTACAATCTTACCCATGTCGGGCTCGAAGATGCCGGGGGTGTAATCCATCGGGCCGCCCTGCAGGCGCGTGAAGGGCAGTATGGTGGTGTGGCCGGGATGGATGCGCTCACGGAACTCGGTGCCCATGGCGCTCTCATTGCCAATCATATTGGGCCACGTGCGGCACAATCCCGTGGGACGCACGGCCTCGTGGGCGTTGACCATGATGTGGTGCTTGGCAGCCTCCACAATGGCGTAGTGGTAGTGGTTGTTGATGGGCTGACTGTAGTGCCCCTCGGCGAAGGGGATGATGGTACCCACATAGCCGCTCTTCACGGCGTCGTAGCCGTACTCGTTCATCAGGTTGTAGGCCTTCTCCATCCAGCGCTCGTAGTTGACGGTCGAGGCCGAGCTCTCGTGGTGCATGATGAGGCGTATGCCCTTCTCGTGGGCATACTTGTTCAGCGCCGGCAGGTCGAAGTCGGGATAGGGCGTCAGGAAGTCGAAGACGAAGTCCTTCTGCTTGCCGTACCAGTCCTCCCAGCCGATATTCCAGCCCTCGATGAGCAGGGCGTCGAAGCCATGCTTGGCGGCAAAGTCGATATAGCGGCGCACGTTGGCGTTGTTGGCGCCGTGGGTGCCGTTGGGGATGGCATGCTCAAAATCGGTCTCGCCAAGCTTCACCGAGGGGAACTCATTGGTGTAGTTCCAAGTACTTTTGCCGCTAATCATCTCCCACCATACGCCCATATACTTCACCGGGTGTATCCAGCTGACGTCCTCGAGTGCGCAGGGGTCGTTGAGGTTGAGGATGAGGCGCGAGCGCAGCGCGTCGGTGGCACTCTCGCACACCATCACCGTCCTCCACGGGGTGTGGCAGGGGGCCTGCATGCGGCCCTTGTAGCCGGCGGCATCGGGGCAAAGCCAAGCACGGAAAGTAAGCGTCTTGGGGTCGAGATTCAGGTGCATAGTTGGGTAATCCAAGGTGGCCGCTTCGTGGATGTTGATATATAAGCCTTCGGCGGTCTTCATCTGCAATGCCGTCTGCACGCCGGTGCGCGAGAAAGCCGTCCAGGGCCAGCCGCCGTGCTCGTGGCTCTTCTCCCAGAGGCTGTCGATCTCACTCAGGCGGCTCTCGGTGTAGTTGTACTCCTGCGTGTCGTAGTCGCCCGGAATCCACCACGCCGTGTGGTTGCCCGCCATAGCGAACTCCGTCAGTTCCTCCTTAATCCAGAAGCACACCAATGCGTTGTCCTTTTTAGGTGGATTTTCTTGTCGCAATATCCTCGCCAGGGTTTCCTGAGGAAACTCGTAGCGGAAGCCCAGGCCGTCGTCGTAGAGGCGGAAACGCAGCTGCATCACGGTGGCCATAGTCTTCGAACGTCCGTCGGCACTCGTCACAGCGCCCGCCGGCTGCTCCAGCGTCACCAGCATTTCGTTGTAGTGGTTGCGTATGTTCGCCTCCTCGCCCCACACGGGGTGCCACGTCTCGTCGAAGGTGCTGCGCTCTGTGCCCTTGAGCACGAAGGCATGCGCCAGGTCGTCCCTCCACTCCAGCTCGAAGCCCATTTTCGACGGCAGCACCACGGCCTTGCCGTCGCGGTAGAGGCTGTAGTAGGGCACACTGTCCTTCAGCTCGAAGCGCAGCTCCAAGCGCCCGTCGGGGCTCGTGAGACGTTCCTGTGCGGCAGCCGGCTGCCATAGAGCAGCCATCACCATCAGCATTACAATCACTATCCGTTTCATATCTATCATCGTTTTTTTTGTTTTACATGAAGAAGAGACACACGCCGCAGACGCTTATCACGGCACCCACCACCTCGCGTACCGTCACCCGCTGGTGGAAGAGCCAGGCGGCAGGGGCAATGATGAGCACCGGCGTCAGGGCGAAGAGCGTCTGCGCTATGCCCGTCGAGGTGTACTGTGTGGCCAGCAGCGAGGCGCTGACGCCCACGAAGGGGCCGAACACCGTGGCCCCGAAGACACACCACATAGCCTTGCGGTCGTGCACCGCGTGGTCGAGCTTGGCCTTCCAGTCGCGGTTGAAGATCACCAGCAGCAGGAAGAAGCCGCAGAGCCCCATCGTGGCGCGTATCATCGTGGCGGCGAAAGGGACGCTGAGGAACAGCGGCAGCGGCACCACGGCGCCGTCGGGCACCGCCTCCTGAGCCACCCCCACGGCGGCGATGGCGGCGTCATAGTGCTGCAAGCCTATCTTGCTGAGCACCAATCCACCACCCTGGCAGATTCCCGCCATAGCGGCGAAGAAGATACCCTTACGCGGCAGCTTCAATCCCACCGTGTCGCCCTTCTTGGCGAGTATCGACATGGCGATGCCGCTCAGCGTCACCACCATGCCCGCTATTGCCAGCGGCCGCATCTGCTCGCCCAGCAGCAGGCGTCCCATGATGGCCGCCGTAGGCGCCGAGAGGGTCATGAACAGCTGTCCGAAGCGCGAGCCGATAAAGATATAGCCCTGCATCAGACAGTAGTCGCCCACCACATACCCCACCACGCCGCTCAGCAGCAGCCACAGCCACGTCGAGGTGTCGGCATAGCGCGGCCAGGGCACACCCAGCGTCAGCCACAGCGTGGCCACCAGCAGCGTCAGCGACATCGTCATCCTCACCGTGTTCAGCGGCAGGCTTCCCATGCGCTTCGACCCCACCTCGGCAAACATCGCCGTAGCGGTCCACGACACAGCGACGCCCAGAGCTATCATCTCGCCTACAAACATACCATTATAACGCAACACCCGCTTTAATATTGCCATCCGAAAGCCGAAAACATGCCTCCCTGGCAGCAAGTTGAAATGTTTTTCTTGCAACATCGCATTTTTTTCGTAAATTTGCAGTCGGAAAATAACATAAAACAATATATCACATGAAAGTAAGAGAACTTGTAGAGAAACTGAACCTCAAAGTGTTGAGCGGCGAGAGCGGATTGGACCGCGATATCGACGGCTGCTATGTCAGCGACCTGCTGAGCGACGTGATGGGCAACGCCGAGATGGGCAACGTGTGGGTGACGCTGCAGACCCACAAGAACGTGATGGCCATAGCCTCGCTCAAGGAACTCGCCTGCGTGGTCCTCGTGAAAGGACTCACGGCCAGCGACGACACAGTGGAGCAGAGCAACGAGGAGGGCATCCCCTTCCTCAGCACCGAGATGCAGACGTACGAAATGGTCGGCAAAATCTATCAACTGCTGAATCAATAATTGGAACGGCGAATTACATGAATTACGCGAATTAGCTGCCGCAGGTCAATTATTGGCTAATTACTCTAATGCTTGCGCAACCCAATTCGAGTAATCAACATGAAATCTCATTGAGACTAATTAGTAAAATTCGTAAAATTCGCCGTTAAAAAGAATATGCCCCTTTCGCCGTTCAAAGCCGACTTGCACATCCACACGGTGCTTTCGCCGTGCGGCGACCTCGAGATGTCGCCCTCGGCAATAGTGGACCGTGCCCTGCAACGCGGCTTGGACATGATAGCCATCAGCGACCACAACACGACGCGGCAGGTGAAGGTGACACAGAAGATAGGGCGCGAGAAGGGCTTGTTCGTCCTCGGCGGCGTGGAGGTGACCTCGCAGGAGGAGACGCACTGCCTATGCTATTTCCGCGACGACGAGCAGCTCGACGCCTTCCAGGAGTTCCTCGACGAGCACCTGCCCAAGATTCCTAACGACGAGGACCGCTTCGGCTACCAGCTGATCGTCGACGAGGAGGACGAGATAGTGGGCGAGGAGGAGTACCACCTGCTGAACGCCATCGACGTGGACATCGACGGCATCTACGACAAGGTGCACGCCCTGGGCGGCCTCTTCGTGCCGGCGCACATCAACAAGGGCACCACCTCGCTGATGAGTCAGCTGGGCTTCGTGCCGCCGGACCTCAGAGCCGACGGCCTGGAGATCAACTTCCGCATCACCAAGGAGGAGATACTGAAGAAATTCGCCTACCTGAAGCGCTTCAACTTCATCACCGACAGCGACGCCCACTTCATAGACAACGTGGGCGACGTGTACAACATCGTCTATATGGAGCACCGCACCTTCGACGAGTTCGCCATGGCGCTGCACGGCGAGGAGGGGCGCTCGATAGACACCGCCTACTTCCGCGAGCACAAGCTGCCGGGGAAATTTGTGAGTTAATTTATTGGGGAGTTAAAGAAGTTAAAGAAGTTATCGTTCGCTGCGCTCACTAGAAGTTAAAAGACAAATGTTCTGGTTGGGGTTTTAAATTTAAATCAAATAACTAATAACTAAAGGATATGAAAAAGACAATATTTTTAGCACTGCTAATATCAATTTTCAATTTTCAATTTTCAATTTCCTTCGCGCAGCCGGGCCGTCCGGGGCCTGTGCCGCCACCGCAGCGCTACACGGTGAGCTTCGAGAGCCAGCACGGCGAGGCGTTCTCGGTGTTTGTCGACGGCAACCTGGTGAACCGCATGCCGCAGAGCCGCGTGATGGTAAACGACATCAGCAACCAGACGCACGAGGTGGTTGTGGTGCTGAAACGGCCTGCCGAGAAGGCCGCCGTCCTCAGCCTCCGTCCAGGCGAGCCCAACGTGACGGTGAACGTGAACTACGACATGCGCCTCGAGCAGCTCTACCTCTTCACCGCCGGCCACAACCGCGGCGACAACAACGAGATGGAGGGCTACCGCCAGCGTCCCGACGCACGTCGCGAGATAGCAGGACAGCCGGGCGCCGTACCGCCGCCGCCGCATGCCCCACTGCCGCCCGACATCACGCTGCCCACCGACGAGGACGTGGAGGGGATGATAGAGAGGCTGCGGGCGATGTCGTTCGACAGCGACCGCTTGGCGCTGGGCAGGGCTATCGTCGCCGCCACACCGATGTCGGCAGCGCAGATATCACGCCTGGCCAAAGCCATAGACTTCAGCAACTCGCAGGTGGACTTCCTGAAATATGCCTACCACTACTGTGTGGACAAGGAGAACTACTACCGCACGGTGGATGTGCTCACCTTCAGCAGCGACAAGAAGAAGGTGCTGGATTATATTGCAACGCAGCAATAAGTTTTTAGTGGATAGTGGGTAGTGGGTAGTGTTTAGTGGGCTGCCGCCAACCTGCGTAGCCACTTACAGCTTAAAACTTACAGCTCACAGCTTAATCTGTGTCGATTTGTTGTCGGCTGTATTCACCACCTCGACGGTGTTGGAGAAGCTGACGGCGATATAGGCTTTACCATTGTTTACCACCACATCCTGCGCCACATCGCCCAATCCGCGGCCGTTGGCGCTGCTGAACACATTGTTGTCGATGGCGCCGGTGGCGAGGTTGACGCGGCTCAGCGAGGCGTTGTTGGAGCCCCAGGTGCCTTCGTTGAGGACATAGGCGCTGCCATCGCCGAGGTCGACGACCTTGCTGGGCAGCATGCCGGCCTCACTCTGCCAGAGCTGCGTGCCGTCCATCGAGAAGCAGACGACGTCGCCGTTGGAGGTATAGTTGCCGTCGGTGGTGAGGTAGATATTGCCGCCGAAGACATTGATGCTGTAGGGGCGTGTGACGCCGCAGCCTTCGAGTATCGGCGTGGCAGTGGCGGTGGCGGGGTCGTAGCAGACATAGGCCGCCGTGGGGTTCCAGTTGGCGTCGTAGACGGTGGAATAGCCGTAGACCTTGCCGCCATAGACACTCATCGAGGCCATAGGCTGTCCCGTCTGTGTGACGGCGAGGGTGGCGACATCGATGACGGCGGTACCCGCCGGCTGGTCGGCGTAGTTGCCGCTGTAGTTGACTATCACGTGGCCGTCGTCGACGACCATCACCTGCTGGGGGTTGAGGCCCACGGTGAGGGAGGTGCTGACGGAGAGGTCGTCGAGGTTGACGACATAGACTTTGTTGTCGTAGAGGAAGTCGCCGTTCTCCGTCTGGTTCCACGAGCTGACGGCGAAGAGCTGGTTGCCGACGATGGCTACGCCCTCGGGGTTGAAGCTGCCGAGCAGGCACTTGTCCTCTACCTCGCGGCTGACGGCGTCGATGCAGACGACCGACGCGGGACGGTAGCAGGTGGCGTAGATCTTGCCGTCGGCGACGGCTATGCGGCGCGGAGTCTCAATCTTCTCCGGCTGAGGTTCGGGGGTGGGATCGTCGGGCTTGCAGCAGGCAAACAGCAATGTTGCTGCGAGCAGCAAGGTGAGAGGTGAGAGGTGAGAGGTGAAAGGTTTCATTGTCATAATATGTTGTCTTTTGTTGTCTGTGTTCGCTCATCAAGCTCGCGGGCCTATGCAGTCTTTATTTAAAACTCATACATTATCTTGAGGCGGTAGTTGCGGCCCATCATTGGGTAGGAGCGCACCACCTCGTACTGCACGTCGAGGAGGTTCAGCACCTGGACCTGCAGGCGCAGGGTGCCCCAGCGGAGGTCGAACGCGCGGTCGGCCTCGAGGCCGAGGTCGCAGTAGGCGGGCATGCGCGTCTCGTCGGTGTTCTGCATGCGGCAGTAACGTTCGCCGACAACCATAGCTGTGGCGCCGAGGTTCACCCAGCGGTTCTCCCAGCGCAGCGAGCCGCCGCCGCTGTGGCGCGGCGTGTAGGCAATCTGGTGGCCGTAGGTCTTGGCGTAGACGGGGTCGTCGGGGTCGGTGCGGTCGACAGCATGCTGATAGCTGTAGTTAAATTGAAAATTGAAAATTGAAAATTGAAAACTAGTGGTGGCGTCGAGGCCGAGGATGTCGACCTTGCCGATGTTCTGCATGCTCCAGAGGAACATGTTCTGTGTGGGGATGGCCAGTATCTTGTCGCGCACGCGGTTGTAGTAGGCGTCAATCGTAGTTGAAAGTTGAAAGTTGAAAGTTGAAAGTTCAATATCTTTGGCTACTGTGAGGCCGATGTTGTGCTGACGGGCGCATTCGGGGCGCAGGTTGCGCGGGATGGTGAAGAAATAGAGCTCGCTGAAGTTGGGCGCGCGATAGGTCTCCTTGTAGAAATAGCGCAGCGTGAGCCACCCCTTGCCGATGGTGTACATAGCCCCGACGTAGGGCGAGAGGCGGCGGTAGGTGGGCATAGTGTCGAGGTCGCCGACGCGGTCGCTGACGGCGGTGCCCAGCAGGTTGCCGCGCAGCTCGAAGCCCTCGTGGTGCACGCGAGCGGCGAGGACGGCCATGAGGTTGGAGCGGTGGACGTCGTTGCGCTGGGCGAGGTTGGTCTTGAGGCTGCTGAAACTGCCGTCGGCGGCACCGCTGAGGTCGAGCCATCGCGTGGCGTTCCACACGGCGCTGCCGCTGAGGTAGGCCTCGCGCTGCAGGTAGTCGTTCATCTGGTAGCCAGTCATAGTGTAGGCCGCGCTGTCCTCGAAGCGGTCGTAGGTCTGCTGCAGTTTGCCCAGCACTTGCACTTTCCATTTCTCACGCTCCACTTTCCACTTCGCCTGGGCGAAGGCCACCTCCTCGTCAGTGCTCTGACGCGAGGGACGCTGGGTGTAGTAGATCACGGGACCGGGGAGGTCGTGGTGGCCGCGCATATAGTGCACCTTGGCGGTGAGGTTGCTGCCTCGGGCGATATGGTAGTAGAGGCTGCCGTCGGCGGTGAGCATGTGCATGGCCGAATGCTCGCGGCGCTCACGGCTGCTGCTGTCGGTGCGGCCGGCGGTGTAGTAGAGCGTGAAGGGGTAGTCGCCGTCGCTCTTGAGCCAGTTCACCAGGAGGCTGCTCTTGAGGCGGCCGCTCCATTTCTGCTCCCACTGCAGCGAGGGGTTCATCATATCGAAGCTGCCGAGCTCCATAGCCACCTTGAGGTTGGTGCGTTCGGCAAGGAAGAAGCGCGGCTCGGCGCTCTCGATGTTGAGGACGTTGCCTGCGGCATAGGCGCGTGCCGAGAGGAGCGGCTCCTGCTGCTGTCCGTGGCTGAGGCTCACGTAGGCGGCGCCGGTGAGCAGATAGCGTCCGAGATCGACCTGACCGTTCTGCGCGTCGTCGACGGCCACACCGTCGATGGTAAGGGTCGAGAACTGGCTGCCGAGACCGCGTGCCGAGACGGTCTTGATGCCGCCGATGCCACCGTAGTCCTTAAGCGTCACGCCCGCCATCTGGCGCACGGCGTCACTGAGCTGCAGGAGACCCTGACTCTCAATCTTCTCGGCGTCGACCACCTGTGTGGGCACCGCGGTGCGCAGCGTCGAGGG
>JBGUZF010000026.1:0-2157 GCA_045222795.1 Bacteroidales bacterium | reverse complement strand
GGTGACCAGCACCGGCGTGTCCTTGAGGGTGAGCACGTCGCTCATCAGGTCGGAAGCGAAGCAATACTCCTCTTCCCTATCCAGCTTATCGGCACCGAGTCCCACAGTGGCGCCGAGTTTGTCAACGATTTCCTTTAAAGTCATAATATTTAAAGTGTTGTTTTTAGAATAGTTTTGAGAGTGCAAAGATACGAACTTTTTTCCATACAGCATAAAAAAAGTACAATTCCTTGACAGAATTGCACTTATATTGCATTGATAATTGAACTCACATAAAACTCTAAAAGGAGTGAAAATTGATATATATACAATAATTCATAAAGACTATCGTTATTTAGGACATGAACAGGATACCATACCTGACGAAAGGGGACCGCGTGGCGCTGGCAGCACCGGCGCGCAAGGTGAACCCCGAGGAGATGGCTCCGGCCATCGCCGAACTGAAGCGATGGGGCCTCGAAGTGGTTGTGCCCGAGGGACTTTATGCCGCCGAGGGGCAGCTGGCGGGCAGCGACAGCCACCGTGCAGCACTGCTGCAAGGTCTGCTAGACGACGAGAGTATCCGCGCTATCTTCTGCTGCCGTGGCGGTTACGGCACCGTGCGTATCATTGACAGACTTGATTTCAGACACTTTGCAGAACACCCTAAATGGATTGTTGGCTACAGCGACATCACCGTGCTACACAGCCATATACATGCAACCCTCGGCCTGCCCACGCTGCACGCCACCATGCCCATTAACTTCCAACCCCACCCCACCCCTGCCACCGAGAGCCTGCGCCGCACCCTCTTCGGCGAAAAGCCAGACATCGAGTGGAACAGTGACAATAATTTTCACCTTTCACCTTTCACCTTTCACCTTACCGCGCCAGCGGTAGGCGGCAACCTGAGCATCCTCTACAGCCTGCTTGGCTCTCGTTCGCAGGTAGATACCCGTGGCAAAATACTCCTCGTCGAGGACCTCGACGAATACCTCTACCACATCGACCGCATGATGCAGGCCCTGCGCCGCGCCGGCATGCTCGACGGACTGGCGGCCCTGGTGGTCGGCGGCTTGAGCGACATGCACGACAACACCGTGCCGTGGGGCCAAACAGCCGAGGAGATAGTGGCCGAGGCGGTGGCCGGCCGCGACTACCCCGTTGTCTTCGGAGCCCCCTTCGGGCACTTGGGCGACAACAACATAGCCCTGCCGATGGGCACTCCGCTAACCCTCGAAGCCACAGATTCAAAAATATGTCGTATCTTTGCACCTTGATATGCTGCTGATATACGTTCCGAAACTGACCAACCGACTGGGTTACACGCTGGGTGTCATCTTCAAGCACCTGCTGCATACCGAGTTCAGCATCACCACCGACGAGAACTACTTCTTGTCGTATGGCGATGCCAAACTCTGCTACGGGCCACGGCGGGTGGGCGACAGCCTGCACATCAAGAGCTGCAGCCTGCTCACGGAGACCTCTATCGAGGAGCAGGACCCGAAACCCTTCCAACGCGACGGGCAATGGATGCTGTACCCCGTCTACGGCAAAGACCTTGACCTGCCCTTCGACCTGCTGGCCGCTACATTCTACATGGTGAGCCGCTACGAAGAGTACCTGCCCCACCGGCAGGACGAGCACGGCCGCTTCGAAGCCAGCCAGAGTGTGGCCGGACAGGCGGGATTCCTGCACCTGCCCGTGGTCGACCAATGGGCGGCGATGCTCCGTAAGCTACTGCAGAATCGCTACCCTGACATCAGCCTGCCGGCGAGGAACTACAACTTCGTGCAGACGGTGGACATAGACGCGGCATGGTGCTATGCCCACAAAGGCATCTTCCGCACGGTGGTGGGCACGCTGCGCGACCTCGTCGGGCGTCACGACATAGACGAGGTGCGGCGCCGCTGGCGCGTGCTGTGTGGGAAAGAGAAAGACCCCTTCGACACCTTCGACTACATCATCGAGCAGCGCCAACGGGCGCCGGGCTCATACCTGATATTCTTCGCATTGCTGGCCGACTACGACCAGTACGACAAGCCGTCGAACTACCAGAACCCCCATACGCGGGAACTGCTGCAACATCTGGGCGACCACGCCAAGATGGGCATCCACCCGGGTTATCCGTCGCTCGACGAACCCGGGAAAGTGGACCTCGAAGCCAAACGGTTGGAA
>JBGUZF010000025.1:0-2034 GCA_045222795.1 Bacteroidales bacterium | reverse complement strand
TAGTTGGTCTTAGAAAGCATAGACCATACTGAGTGAAAGGCGCAGATTGCCTACGGGGTCGGCATAGCCGGCGTAGGTGTATTCAGCTTCGCCGGTGAAGGAAAGACCGGTGCCGGTAGTATAGGTGAGGCGGGGCTGGATGCGCCAGAGGTAGTCGAGGTCGTAGCCACGGCCGAGAACAGCTGTGGTGCTATAGATTGCCAATACCGGCCCTTCGTCCTGCTTTTGTGCACATCCGAGGAAGATGCCTGGCCGCCAGTGACCACGGTTGCGCTCGATGTCGAGCCACACAGTGTTGAACGTCCAGTCGCGGAACATCACATCATTACCCATTACGCTGGTGTATATCAAATAGCCGCCCAAGGAGCAGCCCTCGTAGAGGCTATTGTTTAGGAGCGTCTGCGCTTTGAAGGTGACACCCTTGAGGGTAAGACTGCCAAAAATAGAGTAGGTAAGCGAAGTGTGCAGCTGTCCACTGTGCTGCAATATTGTTGCAACATTGTTCACCACAGGCTGTATGGTCTTGGCGTTGACGGCAGCGCCTACGAAGAGGGCACCATGACGGTAGCGCAGCTGGGCGTTGAGTTCGGGCACCAGGCTATGGCGTGCGAACTGCGTGCTGCTGGTCGGGGCACCGTTGAGCAGACCCTGACTCATATTGTCGAGCTGCCACTGTGCCACTGCGACGGCCTCGAATCCGCCGAGGTGGTACTCGTAGCGCACCTGCGGTTGACGGGCATAGCAGTGGAACGGAGCGCCCATATTCAGCGGGTTGGTCATGGGCATTATCTCATGCACCACCATAGCATACCAGTACTGGCCTGCCAGCAGGCGGTGGTGCTTCCAGTTCATGTCGATGTAGGCATGCCTCAGGCGCAGGTTGTTGATGGTGGCGTTCGTCGAGCCGGTGAAGTCGCCCTCGATATAGGCCGTGGTCTTGGCGCCCAGCATGTCGGGACCGTTGATGCGAAGACCCAGACGGGCGGTGATGGCCAGCATATCGGCCTGCCATCTGCCGTTGATGTCGTTTCCGAGGCTGTCTAGGACGACAGGCTTGGGGTAGAAGAGCATCATGTCCTCGCGCCCACCGACGACCGAGCGGCTGTCGGCATAGTAGTGCGGATTGACAAACCCGTGCCAGTCGAGGCTGAAGCCCTGGGCACTTATAGTTCCTATAGTACCTATAGTGACTATAACTACTATAGCCACTATCTTCCCTATCTTCTTCATTTCTTAGCTCCTCCGGCCAGTGCGAGGATGAGTCCCAGGGCGACGCCCAGCAGGGCGGCGAAGAGCACCTGCAGGTTCTGCGGCAGGATGAAGGTGATGGTATGCGCGGGGAACCAGAAGAGGGGGATGGTCTTCTTGATGACCACATTCCACTGCACGTCCCAGTTGATCTTCTCGCGGAAGATCTCGCGCATCTTGATGGGACGGAACAATCCCGCCACGGTGCCGCCGTTCTCCGTGATGTGGATGTCGGTGCACTTGTGGAAGGTCATCATCACCGGGGCGAAGATGCTGTTCATGAGCACCGACACGGCAAAGGCGATGCCGAGCTTACCCCATGTGAGCTCCGAGGCCTTGAAGACCGCAGCGTATGCCGCGGCATGGCCGCCGTGGCCCGTCAGGGCGTCGGCCACAGAGCCGAGGAACACAGGCGTGCCACTCTTGAAGATGACCATGGCCATGGCGATAGCCATACCGAGGAAGCCCCACACAATCATCCTCGGCAGGACGCCGAAGCCCTTCTTGTTGTAGACACCCTCGCGGATGCGCAGCGCCAGCATCTCGCCCAGCGTGGCGAGGATGGCGAACTTGAAGAAGGCCATGATGTAGGGGTGGTTGGCCGTAGCCCAGTTGAAACCCTCGGCCGCATGGGTCTGCGGAACGGCGAAGAGTGCCGCCACCACGGCGACACAGGCGATAAGTATCCAGTCTCCTTTTTTCATTGTGTTTTTTATTTCAACGGCGAATTATGCGAATTTAACGAATTGTCGGGGTCGTAATTGCAAACGAATTACTCGAATTGCT
>JBGUZF010000024.1:0-30716 GCA_045222795.1 Bacteroidales bacterium | reverse complement strand
CGAGTATGAGCCTTTGACGGTCACCCTGTCGCCCAACCCCGCGAAGGACAATGTGACCGTCGCCGCCGAAGGCTACGACGATGCAGTAACGGTAAGCGTGACAAGCATCAGCGGCGTGGAACTGATACGCTGCGAGAAGGTCACCTTGCCGCTGACGCTTGACACAAAAGGCCTCGCCGCAGGCGTCTATATGGTGCGCGTGTCGACGGCGAATGGGACGGCCACGCGGAGGCTGATGGTGCAGTAGGGCGTATATGTTGCTTGTGCGGGAGTCTTTGGCAGGCTTGGACTTGATGTGGTTCACTTCGGTTGATAACTTTTTATAAAAAGAGGGGGAAGAAGGTCACCAATTCGATTATTTTGTGTATCTTTGTATTTTCACAGGGGAATGCTCTGTGGGTATAATAATTTAGAATACAATATAATAGAATAGACGACTAATGGTTTCTGAGAACGAAAAAATCACACGCGTGGATATAGAGCAGACGATGAAGACTGCCTATATCGACTATGCCATGTCCGTTATCGTCGCCCGAGCCCTGCCGGATGTGCGCGACGGCTTCAAGCCGGTGCACCGCCGCATCCTCTACTCGATGAACGAAAACGGCATCCTTTACAACACCCCCACAAAGAAATCGGCCCGTATCGTCGGCGACGTGATGGGTAAGTACCACCCTCACGGCGACAGCTCCATCTACGGCGCCCTCGTGCGTCTGGCACAGGACTGGAGCATGCGCTACACGCTGGTGGACGGCCAGGGTAACTTCGGCTCCATCGACGGCGACTCGCCGGCAGCCATGCGTTACACCGAGGCCCGCCTGAAGCAGATTTCGAACGAGTTGGTGGCCGACATCGACAAGGACACCGTGGACATGGTGCCCACCTACGACAACGAAGGCCAGGAGCCCAGCGTGCTCCCCGCCAAGATACCCAACCTGCTCATCAACGGCTCGAACGGCATCGCCGTGGGTATGGCCACCAATATGCCCACCCACAACCTGCGCGAGGTGCTCGACGGCTGCATGGCCTATATCGACCGCGGTCACCTGAAGCCGGAAACGGGCAAGTGGGAGTCGGACATCACCGTTGAGGAACTGATGGAGTACATCAAGGCTCCCGACTTCCCGCTGGGCGGCATCATCTACGGTTACAACGGCGTGAAAGAGGCCTACACCACCGGTCGCGGCAGCATCATCCTGCGCGCCGAGACGGCCATCGAAGAGGACGCCAAGGGCCACAACGTCATCGTGGCCACCACGGTGCCATACGGCGTCAACAAGAGCGAGATGATCAAGAAGACGGCCGAGATGGTGAAGGCCGGCAAGATTGAGGGTATCCTCGACATCCGCGACGAGAGCGACAAGGACGGCATCCGTGTGGTGTACGTGCTGAGAAACGACGTGGTGCCCAACGTGATACTGAACAAGTTGTTCCAACTGACGGAGCTGCAGAGCAGCTTTGCGGTGAACAACATCGCCCTGGTGCACGGCCGTCCGCAGCTGCTGAACCTTAAGGAACTCATCAAATACTTCGTGGAGCATCGCGAAGAGGTGGTGACGCGCCGCACGCAGTTCGAGATGGGCGAGGCCGAGAAGCGCGCCCACATCCTGGCTGGCTTGCTGCGCGCCATCGACATCATCGACGAGATTGTTGCCCTCATCAAGGCCAGCAAGACTCCCGACGAGGCCCGTCAGGGACTGATGGACCGCTACGGCTTCAGCGACCCGCAGGCCCGCGCCATCTCCGACATGCGCCTCATACAGCTCACCGGCCTGCAGCACCAGAAACTGCAGGACGAGTACGACGAGAAGATGCGCTTCATCGAGCGCTGCAAGGAGATTCTCGGCAACCACAACGTGCTGATGCAGGTCATCAAGGACGAGCTGGTGGAGATACGTGAGAAGTACGGCGACGACCGCCGCACCATCATCAAGTATGACGCCGCCAACTTCCGCATCGAAGACACCATCCCCGACGAGCAGGTGGTCATCACCATCTCGCACAAGGGATATATCAAGCGCACCCCGCTAACCGAATACCGCACGCAGAGCCGCGGCGGTGTGGGCGCCAAGGGCAGCGCTGTGCGCAGCGAGGACTTCGTGGAGCACATCTTCACCTGCACCAACCACAATTACCTGCTGTTCTTCACTGAGAAAGGCCGCTGCTACTGGATGCGCGCCTTCGAGGTGCCCGAGGGTGAGAAGAACACCAAGGGGCGTCCGATACTGAACTGCATCAACATTGAGCCCGACGACAAGGTGAAGGCCTATGTCAATGTGGAGACATTGAGCGACAGCGAGTATGTGGGCAACCACTACATCGTGATGTGCACCAAGAACGGCATCGTGAAGAAGACCACCCTCGAGGCCTACTCGCGTCCGCGCACCAACGGCATCATCGCCATCGGCATCCGCGAGGGCGACGAGCTGCTGACGGCATGCCTCACCGACGGCGAGAGCTACATGCTCATAGCCTCGAAGAAGGGCAAGGTGATGATATGCCCCGAGAAGGAGTTCCGCGCCATGGGCCGCGGCGCCTCGGGTGTGAAGGGCATGGACCTCGACGGCGAGGACGATGCCGCCATCGACATGCTGTGCCTGCCGAGCGAGAACGAGAACCTCCTCGTGGTCACCGAGCACGGCTACGGCAAGCGTTCGGAGCTCAAGGAGTACCGCGCCACCGTGCACCGCGGCGGCAAGGGCGTCAAGGCCATGCAAGTGACCGAGAAGACCGGCCCGCTGGTGGCTGTGACCAACGTCACCGACGACCATGACCTGATGATTATCAACCGCAGCGGCATCACCATCCGCATGAAGGTGGCCGACCTGCGTGTGCTGGGTCGCGCCACACAGGGCGTGAAGCTCATTGACCTGCGCGGCAAGGACTACATCGCCTCCATCACCAAGGTGCCCACCGTGGAAGAGGAGGAGAACGCCGAGCCGCAGGGCGAGGCAGTGGTGCCGGAAGGAGAAAATATTGCCCCCGAGAGCAATAATATGCCCGAAGAAGGTACTAATAACACAAACGAAGAATAATAAACCAACAAAAACGATAAAGATATGAAGCTGAAAAAGTTTAGCATGATTGTGGTTCTCACGGCCCTTTCGCTTGGTGCCGCCGCCCAGTCGACCAATGTCCAGAGCGCCATTCAGGACCTGAAGAAGAACTACCTGAAGCGCGCCATGGACGAGATTAACCTGGCTTGCGAGCACGAGAAGACCAAGGATGACGCCAAGACGTGGTGCTACAAGGGCCTTATCTATAGCCGTATCGGCGGCGAGGCCACCAACCCCAAGTCGAAGTTCAAGAACCTGGCTCCCGACTGGGCCGAGCAGGCCTATCAGGCAGCCCTCGAGTGCAAGCGCCTCGACACCAAGAACGAGTATGCCGAGGAGAACAACTCGGTGTTCCGCTTCGTTGGCAACGAGTACTACAGCCGCTCCACCGAGAGCTACAACGCCCAGAAATACCAGGAGGCCCAGCAGTATGCCGACAAGGCCATCGAGATGTTCAACAACTCGGGCGACTCGAAGTTCGCAGGCGAGAGCATGTACATTGCCGGTATCAGCGCCAAGGCTATGAAGGACAACGACGCCGTGAAGAAATACTTCAACATGCTGGTCCGCAAGCGCACCGACAAGAACCTCGTCTACCGCACGCTCTTCTCCATCTATAAGGAAGAGGGCAACAAGGACGGCGCCATGAAGGTGGCCACCAGCTACATGAAGAACCATAAGGACGACTACAACGCCTACCTGCTCATGGCCGAGGGTTACCTGCTGAACGAGAACCTTGAGAAGGGTAAGGAGATGCTCGAAGGCGCCCTGGACAAGACCAAGGACGACGCCACCCTCTATCCGCAGCTCCTCTGCCAGGTGGCCGCCATCCTCGAGCTCACCCAGGACTTCGACGGTGCCGAGGCTAAGTACCGCGAGTCGATGACCCTCAACCCCAATCAGTTCGAAGCCAACTTCGGTATGGGCAAGATGATCTTCAACCGCGGTGTCGACAAACTGGATGCCGCCAACGCTGTGCCCCCCGAGGACGAGACCGGTCTCTACGACAAGCTGCTCGGCGAGAGCAACGGTTTCTTCCGCCAGTCGATACAGTACTTCAACTCCGCCATTGCCTTCATCGACGCTATGCCCGAAGGCGAGGCCAAGCACATGCAGCGCGCCAACCTCTTCAACTGCCTCTCGGCCCTGAAGACCGTCTACGCCCGCCTGGAGATGTACGACGAGCTTAAGACTGTCAACGCCCGCATGGAGACTATCCAGAAGGAGCAGTAACAGTTTAGAGTTAGGAGTTAAGAGTTTAGAGTTAGGCAGGTGCGCCATATGCGGCGCGCCTGCTTTTTTATTGTAATAATACAATAATATTGGGCAAACGGTGTTATTAGAAGCGTGAGACGAACGACCGCCATACTGTTGCTGCTGCTTGCCGCCATGCCCGCCATAGGGCAGGGGGTGGTGAGCGGTACGGTGCGCGACGCCGCCAGCGGCGCCAAGCTGGAGTTTGTCAACGTCGGCGTGCTGGGTGGCAAGTCGGGCGCCGTCACCGACGGTGCAGGCAGGTACAGCCTCACGGTGTCGGAGCGTGACAGCGTGACGCTGCGCTTCTCGTTCACGGGCTACGAGCCGCAGGAGAAGCGTGTGAAGGTGGCTCAGGGTCAGATGGTGACGCTGGACGTGAGTCTCAAGGTCGTGGCCAAGCGGCTCGACGTGGTCGAGGTGAGCGACGAGAAGACGCGCCAGAGCACCTTCACGAACATCGACGTGCAGAAGCTCGAGGATGCCGTGGGCCCCACGGGCGGCGTGGAGGGGGTGCTGAAGACCCTGCCCGACGTGAACTCGAACAACGAGTTGAGCAGCCAGTACTCGGTACGTGGCGGCTCGTTCGACGAAAACCTCGTGTATATCAACGGCGTGGAGATTTTCCGTCCGATGCTGATACGCAGCGGACAGCAGGAGGGCATGAGCATCATCAACCCCGACCTTGTGGATTATATCCTCTTCTCGCCGGGTGGCTTCGACGCCTCGTATGGCGACAAGATGTCGTCGGTGCTCGACATTACCTACAGCCGTCCGCAGGAGTTCAAGGCCAAGATTGGCGCCAGCCTGCTGGGGGCAGAGGCCTCGGTGCAGGGCAGGGCAGGGGAGCGCTGGAGCTATGCCGCCGCCCTCCGACAGCACAGCAACCGCTACGTTCTCGGCTCGCTCGACACAAAGGGCAGCTACAGCACCAGCTATACCGACCTGCAGGCTGTCGTCGGCTACAAGGCCAACGAGAAACTGGACATAGGAGCCATGGCCATCTGGACGAGGAATGTATACGGTTTGGAGCCTGACAGTCAGACCACGGCCTTCAATCAGCGCTCGACAGGCATCGACATCTACTTCGACGGTGCCGAGGAGGACCGCTACAACACGCTGCTCGGCGCGCTGACCTTCGACTACCGACCCGATGACAATTGGCGTCTGAACGGCAGCCTCTCGGCACAGCATATCGCCGAGAGCGAGCGCTACGACATACAGAGTCAGTACTGGCTCTACCAGATTGGCATGGGCGAGGTGGTAGGCGAGACCGAGCGCTTCGACCTTGGTGTCGGCACCTTCCTTGAGCATGCACGTAACAGACTGGCGACCAACATCTACGCATTGGATGTTAAAGCATCGCGTGAAGCGCTGTTGGGCCGTTGGCAGATGGGCTTGAAGGCGCAGTTTGAGCAGGTGAGCGACCGCCTGAGAGAGTGGCGCTGGGTGGATTCGGCAGGCTATGCTATGCCGTCGTCGCTGCCCACTCCGGGCGACAGCGCCAACATGCCAGAGAACCCCATCCTGCAGCAGTATGCCAACTCGTCGGGCGGACTCATGACCGAGCGGCTTTCGGCCTTCGTACAGCGTGAACTGAACTTTGTGACGCGCAGCAATGCCGAGGTAAAGCTGGTTGCAGGTGTCAGGGGCGGTTTGTATGACAGCAAGCTGGAATGGTACGACGAGCAGCAGTGGACAGGCGTGCGCTTTATGGCAAGCCCCCGTCTGAGTGCCAGCTACAAGCCGCGCTGGGAGCGCGACCTGCTGTTCCGCATTGCCACCGGCATTTATCAGCAGGCCCCCTTCTATCGCGAATACCGCCGCACCGACGGCACGCTGAACCCCGATGTGATGCCGCAGACCTCGTATCAGGTGATGGGCACCGCCGACTGGAACCTCCACATCTGGGAGCGCCCCTTCAAGATTACCGCCGACGTATACTACAAATATATCACAGGCTTGGTCCCATATACCGTCGACAACCTCCGCATCAGCTACCATCCCGACGAGGAGGCTGTGGCCTATGCCGCGGGTGTGAGCCTTAGGATAAACGGTGAGTTCGTTGAGGGTTTGGAGTCGTGGGCCAGCATCTCACTGATGCGCACACAGGAGGACATCAAGGGCGACGAGTTCGGATGGCTCGACCGTCCCACCGACCAGCGCTTCTCCTTCAAGACTTTCTTGCAGGACTATATCCCCGGCATGCCGTGGTGGAGGATGAGCCTGAGCATGATTTTCGCCACGGGTATGCCCATCACGGCCCCATACGGCCGACAGGACCCGCCGCTGAGGCTGCCGTCGTACCTTCGCGTCGACTGGGGCAACACAGTGCAGCTGTCGCGTTTCGAGAAGCTGAAGGACTGGAAGGTGTTCCGTTATGTCGACGACATACAGGTAGGCGTCGAGGTGTTCAACCTCTTCGACCGACAGAATGTCATCTCCTACCTTTGGGTCACCGACCACAACGACACGCCGTACCGTGTGCCAAACTATCTCACGGCCCGCCAGCTGAACGTTAAACTGACTGTCCTTTTCTGATGATAAGCCTTCCCGCTACAGAGACTCTTCTACCGCGCGAGTTGCCCCTCGGCAACGGTCGCGTGCTGCAGGTCTTCGCCAGCGATACTGAACTGGTGAAGCTCGATTTCCTTTATGAGGCGGGCTCTATCTATCAGCCGCAGCTGCTTTGCGCCGCCGCTGCCAACAAACTGATGACAGCGGCTACCGAGAGCATGGCGGCGGAGGTGTTGTCGGAATTCATGGACTTCCGCGGTGTGATACTGGAACCCAACAATACGCTTACGCACAGCACCCTGACGGTGTATATGCTTCGCCGCTATGCCGACGAGGTGCTGCCTGTGGTGGCGGAGATAATGCAACGGCCGGCTTTCGCCGAAGAGGATTTCCGCTTGTGGCAGACCAACCGCCGCCAGGAGCTGGCGACGCTGGAGCAGCGCACGTCGCACATTGCCCGCCGGCTGTTCTACAAGAGCCTCTTCGGAGAGCACCATCCTCTCGGCTGGTATGCCACAGTGGAGGATGTCGACAAGCTGAGTCTTGAGACAATACGCCGCCATTACGACAATTACTACAGCAACGGACCCTGCACCATTGTTGCATCAGGCAAAGTCGATGATGGGTTGGTGGACTTGCTGGCCAAGCATTTCAGCACCATGAGTGCGCCTGAAGCACGTGGGGTGGATGTGTCAGAAGCGAAAGTCGGCGGTCGCAATGAGATTAAAATGGACGGTGCTGTGCAGACCTCTATCCGTATTGGTCGGCTGCTGCCTTTGCGATGGGACGACCCCGACTACGCCCACCTGATGCTGCTCGTCACCGCCCTCGGCGGTTACTTCGGCTCGCGATTGATGAGTAACCTGCGCGAGGACAAGGGCTACACCTACGGCACCTATGCACGCACGCAGATCTACCGTGGTGCCATAGTGTTCTATATCACCGCCGATGTTGCCGGTGGCACCGCCGATGCCGCCGTCAATGAGGTGATGCGTGAGTTGGACCGCTTATGCAGCGAACCTATGGAGGACGAAGAGCTGCAGCTTGTGAAGACCGTGATGGTCGGCGACTTCCTGCGGTCGGTGGACGGCGTATTCGAACTGTCGTCGCGCTACTGCGACATGCTGGGCACAAGCATCACCGAGCGTTTTACGGACAACCTGCGTACCGCCCTAAACGAGACAACCGCCGCGCAACTTCAAGGGTTGGCGCAGCGGTTGCTGAAAAGCGAGGCTATGACTGTCTGCCTCGCAGGGGCTTAGTTCTCTTGCCTGCGTTTCTTCTCGCGGTCGACGAACCGCACCAAAGCCACCGTTTCAAACACGAGGTATACCACGTAGCCTATGCAGAAGGCTATCAGGAAGCGGCGTCCCTGTCCGGGGTTGGTGATGAGGAACGTGGCCAGCACTATGAGGTGTATGAACAGCACGCCGATGGTTGTGCCGAGGAATATCTGCACGAAGGTCTTCGGCGAACGCGACATACCGCGCGCCACCAGATAATGTTGCACGAGTGTCAGTACCGCGAAGTATAGCACCAGCAGCGGCATGGCGACGATGAACACATCGGGCGCGGCCCACATGACGATGAATGCCGCGAGAACCATTATTATGCTTGTTGCAAGGAGCGATATCAGATAGCGGCGCATATTATTCGGCGAACTTCATGGTCTCCTTGGTGGTGAACTTCTCGCAGTAGTGGCAGCGCAGCTTGAGGTTTTCCTTGTCGACGATGTCGAACTTGGTGGGAACCACCTCGGCATTGGTGATGCACTTGGGATTGGCGCAGCGCACGAAGTTCTCGATATGGTCGGGAATCTCGGCCTTGAATTTCTTCACAACCTTGTAGTCCTCGATGTCGATGATGGAGGCAAACGGTGCCACGAGGGCAATCTTGCTGACCTCCTCGACCGAGAAATGTTTGTTCTTGATCTTTACGATGCCTTTCTTGCCGAGTTTGTTGCTGGAAAGGTAGTTGCCAATGAGTACCTCGTCTTTGTAGCGCTCCAAGCCGAGGATGCGGATTACCTGATATACGCTTTCAGTGGGGATATGGTCGATGACGGTGCCGTTCTCAATAGCGGAGACCACCATTTCTTTCTTGTTTTCCATAGTCATTAATCTTTAAACATTAAACTTTAACCATTAACCATTATTTTGCTCCGAGGATGGCAGCCATCAGGGCCTGACGCACATACACGCCGTTCTGTGCCTGCTGGAAGTAGTAGGCATATGGTGTGCGGTCCACGTCGGTGGTAATCTCGTTAACGCGGGGCAGCGGGTGCAGCACACGCATAGTGGGCTTGCAGCCCTGCAACATGTCGGCGCTGAGGATGCAGCTGTCTTTCACGCGCTCGTACTCCATGGGGTCTGGGAAGCGTTCGCGCTGCACGCGGGTCATGTAGATGATGTCGGCTGTCGGGATGATGTCCTTGAGGTCGGTGTACTGGTAGTACTTCAAACCGGCGTTCTTGATGCTCATCTTCACGCTGCTGGGCAACTTAAGTTCCTGTGGCGACACAAGGTGGAACGTGGCGTTGAAGTTGCACATGGCCTGCACCAGCGAGTGCACGGTGCGGCCGTACTTCAGGTCGCCCACACAGGCTATCTGCAGGTTCTCCAGGGTGCCCTGGGTCTTGCGGATGCTGTAGAGGTCGAGCATGCACTGCGTCGGGTGCTGGTTGGCACCGTCGCCTGCGTTGATAACGGGCACCGAGGCAACCTCCGAAGCGTAGCGCGAGGACCCCTCCTTGGGGTTGCGCATGACGATGAGGTCGCTATAGGAGGAGACCATCACGATGGTGTCGTGCAGCGATTCGCCTTTCTGGACGCTGGTTCCGCCGGGGTCACTGAAGCCGATGATGCGTGCTCCGAGCTGGTTGGCGGCGCTCTCGAAGCTCAAACGCGTACGCGTCGAGGGCTCGAAAAACAGGGTGGCGACTACCTTGTCGCTGAGAATTTTCTGTTTCGGATTCTTCTCAAATCCTTCGGCGATGTCCAGCACCTCGATATATTCCTCTTTTGAGAAATCGGTGATGGAAATCAGGTTGCGTCCTTTTAAAGTACTCATGGTATGATGGATTATATTATTGTTTTCACTTTTTCATCTCTTCTGCCAGTTGGCGGTTGATAATAGTGGCTTCGTGTCCAGGGTCGCTCGCCAGCGCGCTGTCGAAATAAGTGATGGCGCGGTCGTAGTCGTGGTAGAACGTCAGTTCAATATAGCCCAAGTTGTGCCACGCATCGGCGCTGTTGCTATTTACATCCAGCATGCGGCGGTACAGACTTTCCGCTTCGTCCATCTCCTGCCGCTCCTGGTGGTACATCGCCAGCGCATACATAGCGTTGGTGTTGTTGGGTTCCAAAGTCAGTGCTGTTGTGAGATATTCCACTGCCATCGGGTTCTGTCGTGTGGCATAGAGCACACCGAGTTCCTCGAAAGCGGGTTCGTAGTCGGGGTAAAGGTCGCACACCTTGCGCAGCAGCACCACGGCACCCGCAGTGTCTCCCTTTTCTTTGTAGATGAATCCTTTCATGAAAAGAGCCGTGCGGTTGTCGGGCTCCTTCTCCGTGACCTTCGTCAGGCAGCGCAGCGAGCGCTCGTAGTCGCGGCTGTAGAAGGTAATCTCGCCCATCTTCAGCTGCACCTCCATGTTGTCGGGTTCTAGCCGCTCGGCTTCTGTCAGCGCCTTGTAGCTGTCGTCGGCGTTGCCATTCGCAAAGCAGGCGTCGGCCTGCAGCAGACGGTACTCTACCACCTCGGGCTTGAGTTTGACAGCCATGTCGGCATCGTGGATGGCATCCTTGGCTCGGCCCAAATTTAGCAGCACCCTCGCCCGTTCGGCCAGCAGGGCAGCATCCTTTGGGGTCTTCTCGAGCCTGATGTCAAGCAACTCCAGTTTCTCGCTGTCGCTCATATCGCCGTCGATGTTGCCGCTCTTGCATGCGACAACTGTTAACATGGCAACAATCAGGACGATATATTTATAATAATGTTTCATCTGCATATAATTACGCAAAATTGCCCTTTTTATTGCGTCAATTTGCATATCAAGTTATCAACAACTGTGAATTCCTGTGCCCTCAACACCTCGCGTGCTTGCATCTCGCTGATGGGTAGCGATTTCCATGCCAGGCTCCAGTATTCTTTCATCTTCCGTATCTTCGACTGTTCCGTCGGCAGCGTAACCTTTATCTCCTCCATCAGTCTTCGGATGAAACATCCCGTCGGATTACTACCCACTACCCACTGTCCACTACCCACACTCTGCGGAAGCAGAGGATCGTATAGTATTCCGCGGCCCACCATGATGTCGGCAACCGTAGGGAAGCGTTCCCTGATGTGGCGAATATCCGCCACGGTGCAGATGTCACCGTTGTATATGACGGGATGCTTTATCATCGGCAGCACCTTGCCGAAGGTCTCCAGGTCGGGCACTCCCGTATACTGCTGACGGCCTGTGCGGGGGTGGATGGTCACCGATGCCAACGGGTAGTCGTTCAATATCGGCACAAGGGCGAAAATCTCATCCTTGCTCTTTAGGCCGATCCTCATCTTCACACTCAGTCGTGGTTTCAGTCGCGGAACTACAGCCTCCAGTACAGCCTTTACCTCGTCGGGGTAGGGTAGTATGCCGCTGCCGCGGTGCTTCCCGGTGATGGCGCGCATCGGACAGCCGATGTTCCAGTTCACCTCCCCGTAGCCCATATCGTACAATATGTTGCACAGTTCAACAAACTCCTCCGTCTCTTTGCCCAATATCTGCGGCACCACGGGGATGGAGCTTTTGTTGTTCTCTGGCAGTACGTCGGCGAGCAGCGACTCCAAAGACTTGCCTTTTGAGAACTGCAGGTTGTGGGTAAGGGATATGAAGGGTGATACGGCCAGCGGGATAGCGCCCGGGAAGCACTCTTCGTACACCCGGCGGAAGAGCACCTCGGTCAATCCCTGCATCGGAGCCAGTATCATATAGGTTTACTGTTTACCGTTTACTGTTTACTGTTTTCAATTCACTGTTCATCACTCATCATTCATCATTTTCCCCCATTCTTCGCGGTGGTCGGCGACGAACTGCTTCAACGAATCCATTAGACGGTTGCCTGTGTTGTACACAGGAGTGTAGAGTATGCTTTTCTCCTTCAGCTCCGGCTTCAGCAGCTTCTCGTTTGTGTCGAGCATCACAATAGTGTTCAGCAGCACCGCCAGTATGCACAACGCCTTCACGGTGCCCAGCAGCGCTCCCGCGATTCTGTTGACGATGCTAAGTTTTGTGGCCTTAAGCAATCCCTCGACAAGCCGCCCAAGTAACCATGCAAGCACCAACGCTCCCACAAAACAGACGATGAAGGCTATCAGCACCGCGTTCTCGCCTTCGAGACCTATGAGTTCTGCCACCACCTGAGACAGATGCACCGCCGCCCAGATGCCTACCAGCACTCCAACCAGAGTGGCCACTTCCCTCACCACGCCTTTCTTCCATCCCAGGAAAATGAAGACCGCCAGCGGCACAGCAATTATAATATCCAAGATATTCATAACTTCTAACTATTAACTACTAACTAAAAAAAGCGTCCTGTTGGAGAACAAGACGCTCGAATAACACATTTTCCTTCTATCCATGATAGAAAAAAGCAAGCACGTCATATATAACGCAGCATTTCTCATTTTGTTTCATTTAAATGTAACTTTTTTTCTATCACTGTCGTCAACCACCACACTATCAGGCCGCAGACGATACCGAACAGCGCTCCGCACAGCAGGTCGCCGGGATAATGTTTGCCCAGATAAGCGCGACTGTAGCACGTAAGCAATGCCCATAATACAAGCAGGATGACTGCCAATGTCTGTTTGCGGTAGCGCAACCACAGCAGGGTGACTATGGCGAAGGCGTTGGCGGCATGCGAACTGATGAAGCCGTACTGCCCCCCGCAACCGGTGCGGAACATGCGCACGTCTTCTATCGCGTGGCAGGGTCGCAGACGGCCCACTGTGTTCTTGAACAGCTGCACGCTGCCTTGGTCGGCCAGCAGGAAACACAGACCTATTGCCAGCAACACGAACCACCATCGCCTTTCAAGGTGAAAGGTGAAAGGTGAAAGGTGAAACGACTGTGTGGTGAGCGCAAAGAATGCAATGACCAACACGGCGGCGAAACACCAGTGCTGGCTTAACACCCACATCACCCAGTCGAGGGCTGTGGTGTGGTGCCCGTTGATCCAAAGGAACCACTGGGTGTCGACCTGTTTCAGTGCTTCAAGCATCGGCAGTCAGTTTGGCAAAGATCAGGTCTTTCAATTTATCGATATTCTGTCCGCTGACAGCGCTGATGAATACAGCTTCAACACCCTTAGGCAACCTGCGTTTCAGTTGCTTCTGCATCTCCTCATCCATCATGTCGCACTTCGTTACGGCCAGTATCCTCTGCTTGTCGAGCAGTTCGGGGTTGTACTTCTTCAACTCGTCGAGCAGCACGTGGTACTCCTTGGCTATCTCCAACTGCTCGCAGCTAACCATGAACAGCAGTATCGAGTTGCGCTCAATGTGGCGCAGGAAGCGTAATCCCAAACCCTTGCCCTCGCTGGCTCCCTCTATGATTCCGGGGATGTCGGCTATGCAGAACGAGCGGTCGTCGCGATACTTCACTATGCCCAGATTTGGCACCAAAGTGGTGAAGGGATAGTCGGCAATCTCGGGCCGTGCGGCGCTCACTGCACTCAGGAAGGTGCTCTTGCCGGCATTCGGGAAGCCTACCAGGCCTACGTCGGCCAGCACTTTGAGTTCTATCACCACCCAGCGCTCCTCGGCGGGTTCGCCGGGTTGCGCATAGCGCGGCGTCTGGTTAGTGGCGCTCTTGAAATGGTCGTTGCCCAAGCCTCCGCGGCCTCCCTTGGCAATGATGAGTTCCTGACCCTCTTCGGTGACCTCGCCGAGGTATTCGCCTGTCTCCGCATCACGGCAGATGCAGCCAAGCGGCACCTCGAGAATCTGGTCTTTTCCCGTGCGGCCTGTGCAGAGGTTCTCGCCACCGTGCTCGCCGTCCTCGGCAAAGACATGTTTGGTGTATTTCAGGTGCAGCAGGGTCCAGCGCTGCGTGGTGCCGCGCAGTATCACGTGGCCGCCACGCCCGCCGTCGCCACCGTCGGGACCCGCTTTGGCGTTGTACTTCACCCGCAGCAGGTGAGCGCTTCCAGCGCCTCCCTTGCCGCTTCGGACAAGAATCTTTACGTAGTCAACAAAGTTGGAAGTCATAGTTTGTGTTTATTTTTTGACGAGCCTGACGGAGTTGGCGTAGCAACGATTATAGTTGTACATATATATTTCGTTGGAATAGAAGTTCAGGTACCATGCTTTCGTAGGCCCGTCGGGCGTGGACGACCAATAGAAGCCGTAGGTCCTGTTGTAGGACACACCTCCGTCGCAGTCGCGGCTTCCCGAAGCGGGCAGCAGTATGTAATTCCCGTTAGGTCCGAACACCTTGTATATTCCAAGACTTATCCACACCCATCGGCACGAATGTATCAGTTCGTTGAACTGCTCCATAGTCGGGAGATTGTCGCCAAAGGCAGCAACAGCCTCGTCGTAGGTGTAGAAACCGTACTTGGTATCTGCCGGGTTCTTCTCGTTGGAGGCTTTCCACAAGGTCATGCTGATAAGCCCCAGGTCGACATATTCGTCGGGGTCGACGGTGTCGACAGGGTCGCCTCCACCATTATTGTGCCCCTCATGAGGCTCGGTGCATTGCGTCAAAGTAAGTGCTGCAAAGCACATCAGGCATATTATCAGCAGTCTTTTCATCGTTTTATTTAAGTGCTTCCATGATGGCTGCAGCAGCCTTCCTTCCGGCGCCCATTGCCAGGATAACGGTGGCGGCTCCACTGACGGCGTCGCCGCCGGCGAAGATGAGCTTGCGGCTCGTCTGACCGTTTTCGTCGGCTTTGATGCCGCCCCAGGTCTCGCAGTCGAGGCCCGGCGTGGTGGTGCGGATGAGGGGGTTGGGGCTGGTGCCTAGGGCGGCGACGACTGTGTCGGCCTCCACATCGCACTCGCTGCCTTCGATGGGTGTGAATTTGCGACGGCCTTTCTCATCAGGCTCTCCCATCTCCATCTTGATGCAACGCAAGGCACGTACGGTGCCGTCTTCGTTGCCGAGCACTTCGAGGGGTGCTGTCTGGAACAGGAACTGCACGCCTTCTTCCATCGCGTGGTGCACCTCTTCGCGGCGGGCGGGCATATCCATCTCGCCGCGACGGTATATCACCGTTACCTCGCTACCCAGTCGCAGAGCGGTGCGCGCGGCATCCATAGCCACGTTGCCGCCACCCACCACCACGACTTTCTTGCCGAGGTATATCGGGGTGTCGTATCCCTCGTCGTAGCCGTGCATGAGGTTGGTGCGCGTCAGCAGTTCGTTGGCCGAGATGACGCCGATAAGCGTCTCGCCGTTGATGCCCATGAACTTGGGCAGGCCGGCGCCCGAGGCTATGTAGACGGCGTCGTATTCCATATCGTCGAAGAGCTGGTCGATGGTGATGCTCTTGCCGATGATGACGTTGGTGCGTATCTCAACGCCCAGGCGGCGCAGGTTATCGATTTCGGGCTCCACGACGCGCTGCTTGGGCAGGCGGAATTCGGGGATGCCGTAGACGAGCACGCCGCCGGCGTGGTGCAGGGCCTCGAAGACGGTGACCTGGTAGCCATGCTTGGCGAGGTCGCCGGCGCAGGTGAGGCCGCTGGGGCCGCTGCCCACCACCGCCACTTTGCGGCCGGCGGGGTAGCACTGGCTCTGCGGCTTGCTGACGGCACGGTGGTTGTCGGCCACGAAGCGCTCGAGGGCACCGATGGCGATAGGCTCGCCTTTGACGCCCATCACGCAGCTGCCCTCGCACTGCGTCTCTTGCGGGCATACGCGGCCGCAGACGGCAGGCAAGGCTGAGTCGTGGCTGATGGTGATATAGGCTTGGTTGAGGTTCTCCTCTTTGATATCCTGTATGAAGCGCGGGATATTGATGCCCACGGGGCAGGCTTCGACGCAACGCGGCTTCTTGCACTGCAGGCAGCGGTTGGCCTCGACGAGGGCCTGATGCTCGGTGAGGCCGAAACTCACCTCGTCGAAGTTCTTGGCGCGCACGGCGGGGTCTTGCTCGCGGGGCTTCTGTCGCTTCTTCGCATCCGTCAATGCGGCTTCAGCGGCAGGGGCGAGGTTGCAGTTGTGACCGCTCTCGGCAGTGGCTATGCGGTAGCGGCGTGCGTCGGGGGTCTTCAGTTTGCGGGCGGCTTCGTCGAAATCCACCAGGTGGCCGTCGAACTCGGGACCGTCGACGCAGCAGAACTTCACCTCGTCGCCGACCCTTACGCGGCAGGCGCCGCACATGCCCGTACCGTCGACCATCATGCAGTTGAGACTCACGATGGTGGGCAGGTTGTACTTTTTGGTGGTGAGGCTTACGAATTTCATCATCGGCAGGGGGCCGATGGCCACGCAGTGGCTGTATTCCACGCCCTTGGTGCAGAGTTCGTCGACCTTGGCGGTGACGAGGCCTTGCTCGCCGTAGGTGCCGTCGTCGGTCATGATGTGCAGGTTGTGGCACACGGCGCGCAGCTCGTCCTCGTAGAAGAGCAGGTCCTTCGAGCGGGCGCCGATGATGACGTCGGTGGGTATGCCGTTGCGGAAAGCCCACTTCACCTGTGGGAACACAGGAGCTATGCCCACGCCGCCGGCCACGAAGAGCAGGCGCTTCAGCTCGCCTTTCTCATGCTTCTCAATCAACTCGCTGGGACGGCCGAGGGGGCCGACGATGGTGTAGAGGTCGTCGCCGACGTTCATCTGCGCCATCTGGCGTGTGGTGTCGCCCACCACCTGAAACACCAGCACTATCGACTGCCGCTGATACACGATGTCGCTAATCGTCAACGGGATGCGCTCGCCGTTGGGGTGGGGGATGACGATGACGAATTGGCCGGGTTTGCCGCTGAGCGAAATCCACGGAGCGTGGACTTCCATCTGGTAAATCTCGTGGCTGTTGAGCAGCCGTTTGCTGATGATCTCGTACATTTCTTTAAATTGAAAGTTGAAAATTGAAAGTTGAAATTAGCAGACACTCTTCTTCATTGTTTTTATTATGGAGGTAAGCAGGGCGATAATTTCCTTTAAATTGTCGTTCAGGGAATCGAACTCTTCTGTGGATATTGTTTCTGAAAGTTGAAGTACTTCAAGCCAATATTGTGTCTCGTCAGCCTCTTTGAGCGCAATATTAAGTTTGTGGATGAAATCCATTGGGCTCTGGGCGTTTTTGCTTTCTCTCACATTGGCCCCGATGCTCGTTCCGCTGCGAAGAATCTGTTTGCTTATGACAAATTCTTTCTTCTCGTCAGTCAGAAAACGGTAGAAACGTACCATCCTAACTGCGAACTCAAGGGTTTTACTGTTCAGAGCATTGCGGTCCATGGCTCAATAATTTTAATTTTCAACTTTCAATTTTCAACTTCAGAAAAGTATTTATAGAACAGCGGTATTGTCTCGATGCCCTTGAAGAACTGCTGTAGGGGGTAGTTCTCGTTGGGGGCGTGGATGTCGTCGCTGGCGAGGCCGAAGCCCATGAGGATGCTCTTGAGGCCGAGGATTTTCTCGAAGCCGGCCACGATGGGGATGCTTCCGCCGCTGCGGGTGGGGATGGGACGACGGCCGAAGGTGTCGGTCATAGCGCGCTCGGCAGCCTTGTAGGCCTTGAGTTCCAGCGGGCTGACGTAGGTGGCGCCGCCGTGGCAGGGAGTGACCTTGACGGTGACGTAGTCGGGGGCTGCAGCCTCGAAGTATTCCTTGAACAGACGGCTGATTTTCTCGAAGTCCTGGTTGGCGACGAGACGGGTGCTGATCTTGGCGTAGGCCTTGCTGGGCAGCACAGTCTTGGTGCCTTCGCCCGTGTGGCCGCCCCAGATACCGCACACATCGAGGCAGGGACGGATGCCGGTGCGCTCTTTGGTGCTGAAACCTTTCTCGCCCTTCAATGCCTTCACGCCGAGGTCCTTCATGTACTGCTGCTCGTCGAAGGGCGCCTGTGCCATCAAGGCGCGCTCCTCGTCGGAGAGGACGAGGACGTCGTCGTAGAAGCCTGGGATGGTGATGTGGCCGTCGGCATCGTGGAGGTCGGCGATCATCTTGCAGAGCACGTTGATGGGGTTGGCCACAGCGCCGCCGAAGATGCCGCTGTGCAGGTCGTGGTTGGCGCCGGTGACTTCGACTTCCCAATAGCAGAGGCCGCGAAGGCCGCTGGTGATCGAAGGTACGTCGGGCGCTATCATCGAGGTGTCGGAGACCAGTATGATGTCGGCCTTCAGCAGCTCTTTGTTCTTCTCGCAGAAACCGTAGAGCGACCCGCTGCCAATCTCTTCCTCGCCCTCGAGCATGAACTTCACATTGCAGGGCAGGTTGCCCGTCTTCACCATCCACTCGAAAGCCTTTGCGTGCATGAAGCTCTGGCCCTTGTCGTCGTCGGCGCCGCGCGCCCAGATGTAGCCGTCCTTCACTACAGGCTCGAAAGGCTCCGTGCGCCACAGTTCCAGCGGCGCTACAGGCATCACGTCGTAGTGCCCGTACACCAGCACGGTGGGCTTCTTGGAATCGATGGTCTTCTCGCCATACACCACAGGATTTCCCTCGGTGGGCATCACCTCGGCCTTGTCGGCTCCTGCTTCGAGCAGCAACTCTTTCCAGCGTTCGGCGCAGTGCACCATATCGGGTTTGTGCTCCTGCTCGCTGCTTATCGAGGGGATGCGGATGAGGCTGAAGAGCTCTTCGAGAAAACGTTCCTTGTTTGCTTCGATGTATTGTTTCATATTCAGTGTGTTTTATTTGTTTTCTAGGTAAACTTTCTGGGTGCAAATTTACGAAAAATTTTTAAATTACCGTCGGGTTCGGATAAAAAAGTTGGGTGAGAGGAAAGTGAGACTTAGGTGAGACTTACGTGAGAGTTAGGTGAGAGTTAGGTGAGACCTAGGGGTGCCTTAGAGGTGCCTTAGAGGTGGCTTAGGGGTGCCTTAGGGGTAGGGGTGTTAAATAAATTTAAAAACAGATTTTGTTTTGCTACATCGGAAAAAAGTTGTATCTTTGCATTTAACAGTATGACCGTATTGTGCGCATAAGGATTTGTGCGCCAATTGGTTGTAGAAAATATATTATTAATAAACAATAAAAACCAAACAAAGAATACAAGAAAAACACAACAGCAAGCACAAAATAGACAAAAACGAAAAAAATAAACAAAACAATGATAAACACTATGAAAGAAAAGCTTAAGTATGAGGCTCCGGTCTTGACGACCGTCGAGTTCCGCACTGAAAGTGGCTATGCGCTCTCGACGTTCAACATGGAGCAGGTTATCACCGAAAGTGTTGACCTGGGCTATCTTGCCGAAAACGAGTTCAACGCAGGCCAGTTTACAAATGTTGACCAATCCGACCCCTCTGGTGCATGGGTGTACAGTGGCGACGGTTCGTCGTGGTTTTAAAAGTAGGAGGAAAACAGCATGAAGAAGATTTACACTTTCGCTGCCGCATTGTTCTGCCTTCTGGCAGTCGGCTGCACCAGAGACATTATGAGCTTTAGCTCGTTTGATTTGCGCGACGTCAACTTCACCGATGACGAGAGCAAGATGCATTTCGTCTTTAGCGGTTCGGGTTCGGCATTGAGTTACGATTCGGGCACGGACCACGTTTACGTCAACGGATCCGACTTCACCATTTATCAGCGCGGCAGTTCGTGGACCGCCGAAGGCACTTCCGCCGTATCGGGTGAGCGTTTCTACTGCGCCTATGCGAACGGTAATGTATTCAATTGGAACGAAGGCGACAAAACCTACGACTTCACTATGAATCTCTCCACTACCAACGGCATTGTGCTTGCCGGTAACACCGACCAGAACACCCTCACTCTTACTCCCTGCTGCGCCATTATTCGTGTGCCGCTAGGCGTCACGGGTTACACCGTGAAGGTGGGCTTCGATGCCAATAAGGTTCCCAGTTCGGCAAAGATAAATGCCGATAGCAAGCAGATTGTTGCTGCTGACATTGCCTACCTCACTGGTGTCACCAGCGGAGGTGCCGGTCAGTTCCTTACCTTCAAAGAGGATGCCGATCATAATTACTACGTCGGTGTGCCTATTGTTGGTGGCAGCGTGACCACTCATCTTTACCTTGAGTGGACCAAGGGTGGCAGCACTACTAAATACAAGACCACCGGCCAGGTGGTCCTCGAAAAGGGTAAGGTCTACACTCTTGGCACCACACGTGTTTCGCCCTTTGACGCCGATGGTGCTGGCATAGGAGTATTTGTTGTTGACGCCAGTTACAATCTTGTGTCCTTCTCTAAAGGTAATTTGCTTTGCAAGCCCGTCAATAGAAAATTTGCTTTTGCTGACAACCAGTACGCTATTTTGGGTGATGTTAACAACAATTGTAAGCCGATATATGGTAATAATATTGATCTCTTTGGTTGGGCAACTAGCGGTCATACCTATCATCCTGGTCTCAATAGCGAGAATGCTTCCGACTACTATAGTGGCGGCAATATCAATGGCGACAATAATGAATGGGGTTTCTACGGCAGCGCTAACAGCAAGATTTATACCAATAATACCTATTCTACACTGTCTGGTTATTCATGGCGCACATTGACCGATGTAGAATGGAGTTTTATCCTTAACTATGAAGATCACGCCTGGGGTATGGCTGATATAATTATTAGCGGCAACCACTATTATGGCTTAATTCTGAAACCTTATCTTGTTAAGCAGAGCAACGGCGACTATGATGTGTGGAGTTGCGAAGAGACATTCTATACTGGCAGTTCATACCATACCTACACAGAAGCCCAATGGAAGAAATTGGAGAATTCTGGTGTCATATTCCTGCCCAACGGTGGTTATCGTGCTGGCACGAAAACCTATAACTTTGGTGCTGGCGGCGAAGGCTGGTATTGGAGCACCACCATCACACCATACGCTAGTTTGACTTCAAACCATGCCAAGGCTTTGAAGTTCACCGGCTCGGCCACTCCGACGATTGCGAATAAACCGAGAATGAACGGTTGCGCCGTGCGTTTGGTGAAGAATGTGGCAATATATTAATGTTATGTAAATAATTGATAATTATGTATACATTATTTTCTTTTATTAAGAAAAACATTGGCGCAGCCTTAATGGCTGTGCTGATGTTCCCGGCTGTGTCCTTCGGCCAGTATACTATCACCGCCAACCCCAACAATGCTGCATGGGGCAGCGTGACGGGCAGCGGCAACTACAGCTATGGTCAGACCTGCACCTTGCAGGCCACCGCCAATCAGGGCTACGAGTTTGTGGAATGGCAATACGAAGGTAGTACTGTGACGAACGACAACCCATTTGTGTTTGCGGTTGACGATAGTTACACCCTTGAGGCTATCTTCCAACCCATCCCCACGCAGTACAATGTCAATGTTGTTGTGCTGCCTGTGTCCGATGCCGGTACCATTGACGGTGGCGGCCTCCGCCAGCCCGGCAACATTGTCCTCACCGCTACCGAGGACAACTCACTCTACACCTTCGTGGGTTGGTACACCCATGCCGATGACGTTGATGCTGTGCAGTTGGGCTACACATACACTGTTGGCCTGACGAGCGATACCACCATATATGCCCGCTTCGAGCGTATTCCCCAGCAGCACACCGTGAGCGTCAGCGTGACGCCTAGTGCCCAAGCCGGTACTGCCACAGTGAACGGCAGCCAGCAGGTCTCTCTCTATGAGAACTCGATGGTGAACCTCGTGGCCACACCCGCCAACAATAATATCACCTTCCAGAACTGGACATTGAACGGCACCGTGGTGTCGACCGAAGCTACCTACAGCTTCCGTCTGCCCGCTATGGACAGCGACCCCACATACGTGGCCAACTTCATCGACAACACGCAGAACTACACTATCACCGTTAACAAGAACAACAATAACGGCGGTACTGTGACCGGCGGCGGCGTCTACACCGGCGGCGGCACAGCCACTGTGGTTGCCACCCCTGCCACAGGATATGACTTCCTGGGATGGGTGGAAGGCACCGACACCGTGAGCCGCGACGCCAGCTACACCTTCCAAGTGAACCGCGCCCGCACCCTCACGGCTATCTTCCGTCACCAACCCTTTACCGTCAGCGTCAGCGCTTCGCCCGTAGCAGGCGGCACCGTTACCGGCAGCGGCACCTATGCCGAGGGCAGCAACGTGACTCTCACCGCCACCCCCAACGCTGGCTACAACGTCAAACGCTGGATGGAGGGCAACAACCAGGTGGCCGGAGCCACTACGAGCTACACCATACAGAACATCCAGGCCAACCACACCGTGGTGGCTGAGTTTGTACAGGTTTACAACATCAGCGTTTCGGCCGAAGGCAACGGCACCGTGACCGGCGGCGGCCAGTATAACAGCGGCTCCAGCGCCACCGTTACCGCCACCCCTGCCAGCGGCAACGCCTTCGTGAACTGGACCGAGAACGGCCAGCAGGTCAGCACCTCGGCCAGCTATACCTTCACCGTCAGCGGCGCCCGCACACTGGTTGCCCACTTCGTGCAGCAGTACAACGTGGCCCTCAGCGCCAACCCCACCGCAGGCGGTACCGTTAGCGGCGCCGGCAACTTCAATGCAGGCAGCAATGTCACCATCAGCGCCACCGCCAACACCGGCTATCGTTTTGTCAACTGGACCGAGGGTGGCGTCATTGTGGCCACCACTCCCAACTATACTATCCAGAGCATCGCAGCCGCCCATACCCTTGTGGCCAACTTCGAGCAGCAGAGCTACGAGATCACCAGCTTCTCGTCGCCTTTGAGCGGCGGTTCGGTGAGCGGCACCGGCACCTACCTGCACGGCGCCCAGGTGACTCTTACCGCCCAGGCCGCCAACGGCTATGTGTTCTCCGCCTGGTACGAGAACGGCACCCAGCTGTCGACCACCAACCCCTTGGTGTTCAACGCCACCGCTCCCCGCAACATCGAGGCCCGCTTCAGCGAGCAGGCTCAGAACTACACGGTGACCACCAGTTGCTTCCCCAGCGCCGGCGGCACTATCTCCCGTTCGTCGGAAGGCCCCTACACCAGCGGCAGAACGCTTACCCTTACGGCTGACGCCAACCAGTACTACACCTTCGTGAGCTGGACGGAGAACGGCCAGGTGGTGAGCACCAGTGCGGCATACACCTTCGACGTTACCGCCAACCGCACGCTTGTGGCCAACTTCACCTACAGCCGTCCTGAATATGTCATCACCGTTGTGGGTGACCCCGCCGAGGGTGGCACGCAGACAGGCGGCGGCAACTACCTGCTCAACGAGGAGGTGACCATCACCGCCACTGCCAACACCAACTACCGCTTCCTGAACTGGACCATCGGCAACCAGCAGATAAGCACCAGCACTCATACCTTCACCGCCACCGCCAGCGTTGCTTGCACGGCCCACTATGAGTACATCACCCCGACCTATACCGTCACTGCTGTTGCCGATCCCACTAACGGTGGAACTATTACTGGCTTGAACAGCACCACCCAGAACTATGGCGCAGAGCTGACCCTGACGGCTGTTCCCGCGACCGACTATGTCTTCGTGAACTGGACCGAGGGCAACACCACTGTGAGCACTAACCCCTCTTATAGCTTCACCGTGCGTGCCAACACCAACCTTGTGGCACACTTCAATTATGCCCCGCAGAGCTACTACGTGCGTGCCACCTGTCTCCCTGCCGGTAGCGGCACCGTGAGCGGCACCAACGAGAGCGTGCGTGCCGGTGTGGGTATTACCCTAAACGCCAACTACAACGCCCAGGCCTATGAGTTCGTCAACTGGACGGAGAACGGTACTGTGGTTTCGACTCAGAACCCCTACACCTTCACCGTCACCGGCAACCGCACCCTGGTGGCCAACCTGAACCCCCTGCCCGGTACCTACACACTTACCGCCATCGTCACCCCCGAGGGTGCTGGCACAGTGACCGGCGCCGGTACGTATACCGAGAATGACGAGGCCATCCTGACCGCCACCCCCAACACCGGCTATCGTTTCGATGGTTGGTACAGCGGCGGCACGCAGGTCTCCACAGCACGTGAGTACCACGTTATCATGAACGCCAACAAGACCTACTATGCCGTGTTCAGCCTTATCTCCAGCAGCTATCAGGTTACCGCCACCGTGAATCCCGCCGGAGTGGGCGAGGTGACCGGTGCCGGCTCGTACGGCGAGGGTGAGTTGGTGACCATGACTGCCCGTTCGATCAACGCCAACTACCAGTTCCTTAACTGGACCGAGAATGGCGCCGTGGTGTCGCGCAACGCCACCTTCCGCTTCAATGTTCTTGGCAACCGCAACCTGGTGGCCAACTTCTACACCGAGCAGAACCAGCAATATAATATTAATGTAGTAGCATCTCCCGCCGAGGGCGGCACTGTTAACGGCAGCGGTACCTACAATGCCGGCGAGGCCGTGACCCTCACCGCCACTCCCGCCACCAACTATTACTTCGTTTGTTGGAAGGAGAACGGTCAGACCATCTCGACCTCCAGCAGCTACTCCTTCTTCGCCGAATCCGACCGTAACATCACCGGTGTCTTCTCTTGCTACTGCCACTCGCAGGTGACCCTCACCGCTGGCGAAGGCACCATCAGCGATGGTTCGGGCAATGCCGACTACCTACCTGGTACCAACTGCCGCTGGCTGATCCGTCCCGTGGGTGCTCAGAGCATCACGCTTACCTTCACTTCGTTCAACACTGTTCAGGGTTTGGACTATGTTGATGTGTACGACGGTGCCGACGTCACGGCTCCTCGTCTTGGTCACTTCACTGGCAACACTCTGCCTCAGGTTGTGACCTCGAGCAACGGCGCCATGCTTGTGCTCTTCACCGTCAACGGCACCACCAGCGCCGCCGGTTGGGAGGCTGAGTACACCTCGACCTACGGCGACGACGACTACCTCGTCTACAGCGACGGTACCAAGACCATCGTTGTGGGCTGCAACCCCGCCGTCACCTCGGTGCGCATCCCCGGCCGCGTTGTGAAGATAGCCTCGCGCGCCTTCGAGAACTGCAACAACATGGTGCGTGTCAACATCCCAAACTCGGTGGACACCATCGAAGACCACGCCTTCTACTATTGCTCGGCCCTGAAGAATGTTGAGCTGCCCGCCAGCGTGCGTTATCTCGGCGACTATGCCTTTGCAGGCTGCACGTCCCTCGAGAGTGCCACACTGCCCACTTATCTCGATACCATCCGTTCCAACACCTTCTCCACCTGCTATGCACTGAAGCGCATTGAGATTCCCAACACTGTGAAGAGGATTGGCTCGCTGGCCTTCTACAAGTGCAACGCTCTCTATTCGCTGAATATCCCCGGTTCGGTCGACACTGTCGACAGCTACGCTTTCGCCAACATGAATGGCCTGCGCTTCGTTACCCTCAACGCCGGTAACAAGCACTTCGGCGCCTCGGCCTTCAATAACGACAATATCCAGCTTACCAACTTCAATGGCACCATTGCCGACTGGATGAACATCACGTTTGCCAACGGCACTTCGAACCCGATGTTCTCGTCGCGCAACTTCGCCATCGCCGGCCAGATTGTAACCGACCTCGTTATCCCCGAAGGTGTGGACACCGTCAACAACTATGCTTTCTACAACAACAACCATATCTTCACCCTCACGTTGCCTTCGACCATCGACACCATTGGCGCCTATGCCTTCTACAACCTCTCGGGCCTCGAACGCATCTACTTGAATGCTCCGCAGTCCAAGGTTGCTGACAACGCCTTCGCCGGTGTCGACAACAAGACTCCCGTCGTGGTGCCCTGCGAGGCTCTCGACAGCATCCGTCAGGCTGGATGGAGTATCTTCACCCGCTTCGTGGGCGAGGGTGTGCCTGTCCTGACCATCATGCCGCGTGTCGGCGGTATCGCCAAGATTGTTACCGAACCCGATTGCAACAACCACACCGCTGTGGTTGAGGCTATCCCCGGCATCAGCTACAACTTCGTGAGTTGGAGTGACGGTAGCACCGAGAACCCCCACACCATCGTGCTCTACAACGACGAGACCATTGCTCCTGTGTTCCAGCGCAAGGATTCCGACAACCGCCGTATCTACTTCTTCGACTTCGAGTCCGAATCCGACCTTGCCAACTGGTATGGTGGCAACGAAGGCGCCAACAAGTGGTACCTCGGCGACGCTCTGAGTTATGAAGGCGACAGCTCGCTGTACGTCAGTAATGACGGTGGCGTCAACAACAACTACAGCAACTCGTCCAGTCCGTATGTCTTCACCGATGTCTACCTGAAGGATGGTGTGTACGATATCTCCTTCAACTGGCTCGCCAACGGTGAGAACGGTTGCGACTATATGCGTGTGGCTCTGATTGGCGACGGCGTCGACATGTCGCCCAACGCCTACGGTGCCATTCCTGTCGGCGGCATTATGAACCTGCATAGTTCTTGGCAGAACTTCGAGCGTACCGCCGAGATTCCCACCGAGGGCTGGTACAAACTGGTCTTCTTCTGGAATGCCGACGGTTCGGTGATTAACAATCCCGCTCCCGCTGTCGACAATGTCTACATGGAGTACAAGGAGTCCTGGCGTCTCGACCGCATGACTTGGCCTATCAATGTCACTGTGAACGATGACAATGCCGGTTATGCCATCGGTTCGGGCATCTACTTCTACAACGAGACCATCTCCATCGAGGCTGTCGCCAACGACCACTACCGCTTCATACATTGGCATGACGGCAACACCGATAATCCGCGTTCGATCCGTATTGCCGACTACTATGGCAATGACGAACCCTTCGTGGCTTACTTCGAGGTTGCTCCCTTCCAGGTCATTGTTGACATCGACCACGACGGTGCTGCCACCGTCAGCGGTAACGGTTACTTCAACCTCAACGAGCGTGACACCGTCGCTGTGGTCTACCCGCAGGCCGGTTGGACGTTCCTCGGTTGGATTGACAACAACGACGGTACCAATACCATCTCGTTCTACGACAACCCGTACTATGTCAATGTCGACCACGACATGCACTTCACCGCTGTTATGACCGACCTCGACACGATGATACTGCACGACACTACCATCATTGTCGATACCCTCACAATCCACGACACCATCTATCTGCCGCGCAATTCCAGGTTCTTCAACGACGATAATAACACTCAGTTCGAAGAAGAAGCCCTCTACGACGCAATCAACGCCAAGGTGTATATCGACGCCAGTCAGATTGTGGTCGAGGATGCCGGCAAGTATGTGGTGCGTCTGTACGACATCAACGGTCGCCTGCTCAGCACCAAACAGGATGAGTTCGCACCGCTGCGCTTCGACGTCCTCTCGTCGGGCACCTATATGATTCGTATCGGCGAACGTGTGACTCGCAAGGTTGTCGTGGTTAGGTAAAAGCAACTACGACAGATAATAAGACATGGCCTGCACAACATGCAGGCCATGTTTTTTTTTTTATCAATTCAGTTTTATTTTGTATATTTGCATTTCTCTGTTATAATGGCAGGGAAGTGTAACGTTTTGTAAACTAATAGAATAAAACTATAATGAGAAAACTTGCAGTGGTTGCTTTCGGCGGCAATGCGTTGCTGCGCAGCGGTCAGAAGGGCACCTACGAAGAACAACTCCTTAATGTGGAGAACACCTGTGAGAGCCTCTGCGCTCTGCTGAAACGCAACTATAATATCGTGATTGGTCACGGCAACGGCCCTCAGGTGGGCAACGTGATGCTCCAACACGAGGCCGGCAAGCTCGTCGGCGTGCAGGCAATGCCTATGGACTTCTGCGTCGCTGAGACCCAGGGCTCCATCGCCTACCTCATCGAGATGGGTCTCCGCAACGTGATGGCCCGCAACGACATCCAGCGCGACGTCGTTACGCTCGTCACTCAGGTGGCTGTCAACAAGCTCGACCCCATGTTCCAGAACCCCACCAAGCCCGTGGGACCCTACTACTCGAAGGAGAACCTCAAGGAGGTTGAGGCCGGCGAATGGACCGAGAACGATGGCATCATGGTGTCGCCCAGCGGTGTCCACTACAAGGCCGACCCCAAAGGCAACGGCTGGCGCAAGGTGGTCGCTTCCCCCAAACCCACACGCATCAACAACATCAAGGTCGTCAAGCATCTCGCTACGGCCGGCAACATCGTCGTCACCGTCGGTGGCGGCGGCATCCCCGTTGTTGAGGAGAGCGACTACGTGCGCGGCGTCGAGGCCGTCATCGACAAGGACCTCGCCAGCGCCCTCTGCGCCGTCGAGATTGGTGCCGACGAGTTCTACATCCTCACCGATGTGCCCAAGGTGTACATCAACTTCCGCAAGGAAAACGAGCAGGCCCTCGACACCATCACCGTCGCCCAGGCCAAGCGCTACCTCGAGGAAGGCCAGTTCGCCGAAGGCTCGATGGCTCCCAAGGTGCGCGCAGCCATCATGTTCGTCGAACACGGCGGCAAGGAGTGCATCATCACCGAAGCCGGCCAGCTCGACAACCCCAACTGCGGCACCCGCATAGTGAAATAATATCTCCCCGCCTGCGGCGGAAATCTTGGAAATCTTGATAAAATAGATTCCTGTAGATTTAAAAAGATTTTGCTGACGAGTCGATAAAAATCTTGAAAATCCAAAATAGATTTAAAAAGATTTATAGATTTCGCGAAGCGGGAGAAAAGAGAAATGTATTAACAATTAAATATCAAACAAAATGGCTTATAACCTTAGAAACCGCAATTTCCTGAAGATCCTCGACTTCTCGCCGAAGGAGCTCAACTATCTGCTCGACCTCGCACGCGACCTCAAGCGCGCCAAATATGCCGGCTGCGAGCAGCCCCGTCTGACTGGCAAGAACATTGCCCTCATCTTCGAGAAGACCTCGACCCGCACCCGCTGCGCCTTCGAGGTTGGCGCCAAGGACCAGGGTGCCCACGTGACCTATCTCGGTCCCACCGGCAGCCAGATCGGCATCAAGGAGAGCATGAAAGACACCGCCCGCGTCCTGGGTCGCATGTTCGACGGCATCGAGTATCGTGGCTTCGACCAAGCCACCGTCGAGGAGCTGGCCAAATACGCCGGCGTCCCCGTCTGGAACGGTCTTACCGCTGAGGCTCACCCCACCCAGATCCTCGCCGACTTCCTCACCATCCAGGAGCACACCGACAAGCCCCTCAACCAGGTGAAATTCGCCTACATTGGCGATGCCCGCTACAACATGGGCAACAGCCTTATGGTCGGCGGCGTGAAGATGGGTATGGACATCCGCATCATCGCCCCCAAGAAACTTCAGCCCGCCAAGGATCTCGTCAAGCAGTGCCAGGAGATCGCCAAGGAAACCGGCGCCAAGCTCACCGTCACCGACGACGTCGAGAAGGGCGTGAAGGGCCTCGACTTCATCTACACCGACATCTGGGTGTCGATGGGCGAACCCGACAGCGTCTGGAAAGAGCGCATCAAGATGCTGATGCCCTATCAGGTCAACGCTAAGCTGATGAAGAAGACCGGCAACCCCAAGTGCAAATTCATGCACTGCCTGCCCTCGTACCACAACCTCGAGACCAAGGCTGGTCGCGACGTTTACGAGAAGTTCGGTCTTAACGGCATCGAGGTTACCGAAGATGTCTTCGAGAGCGAGAACAGCATCGTCTTCGACGAGGCCGAGAACCGCATGCACACCATCAAGGCAGTCATGGTTGCCACCCTGGGCGACTAACCTTAGTGTTAAGCTGTGAGCTGTAAGTTTTTAGTGGCTACGCAGTCAGTCGCGGTTTACTTAAAACTTAAAGCTTAAAACTTAAAACTTATGATTAACCTCTTTACAGGTAGTGGAGTGGCCAGCACAGTACTGATGCTGGCCATCTCCATCTTTGCAGGCCTTCTGCTCGGCAAGCTCAAGGTGCGCGGCATCACGCTGGGCATCACGTGGGTCCTCTTCGTGGGCATCGGCCTCAGCGCCTGCGGCGTGAGCCTCAACCACGACATGTTGCATGTCATCAAGGAGTTCGGCCTCATCCTCTTCGTCACAGGCGTAGGCCTGCAGGTAGGCCCCGGATTCTTCAAGAGCTTTGCCAAAGGCGGCCTCACCATGAACATCATGGCGCTGGTCAACGTGGCCCTCGGCGTAGGTATCACCGTGCTCATCGCCAAGCTGGCGCATCAGGAACTCACCGATATGGCGGGCGTCTACACCGGCGCTATCACCAACACTCCGGGCCTCTCTGCCGCCCAAGCCGCTGTCGAAGACATCGGCATCGAGGGTGGGGCAGGCCGCTTGGCAACAGGCTACGCGCTTACCTATCCTCTGGCTGTCGTCGGCATGATTGTCACCTGCATCATCCTGCGCCCGAAGAACCTCGCCGCCGAGCCGACAACGGAAGTTGAAAGTGGAAAGTTGAAAGTTGAAAGCAAGAAGGGTAAGGGCGGCATACTGCTCATCCCCATCTTCGTCATCATCGCCCTCGGCATCGTCCTCGGCTCCATACCCATCCCCGTGGGCATGAAGGCTCCGGTCAAGCTGGGCCTCGCCGGCGGTCCGCTGGTGGTGGCCCTCGTGGCTGGATGGCTTGGCGTGAAGAAGGGCTGGTACGGTACCGACTTCACCGACGGACAGGGCGTTCACATGCTGCGCGAGGTGGGCATTGCCCTCTTCCTTGCCGCTGTGGGTCTCGGCGCCGGAGCCGACTTCGTGGCCAACGTCAGCGTCCACTACATGTGGGTCGTCTACGGTGTCATCATCACTATGGTGCCGCCGCTGCTGGTGGCAGGCTTCGGCCGACTGGTGCTCAAGATGAACTACTATACCCTCATGGGCTTCATCGGCGGCAGCCACACCGACCCCCCGACGCTGGC
>JBGUZF010000023.1:0-22035 GCA_045222795.1 Bacteroidales bacterium | reverse complement strand
GCTCTCGGCTGCACCTTCAAGGAGATGACCGCCGACCTCGGTGTTGACGCCCTCTCCTTTGGCGGCACCAAGAACGGCCTCATCATGGGCGAGAGCTGCGTGTTGTTAAATCCGGCACTCGACATTGACATGAAATACCGTCGCAAGCAGATGACACAGCTCGCCAGCAAGATGCGCTTCATGGCGGCACAGATGATTTGCTACCTCGAGAGCGGTATGTGGAAGAGGAACGCCGGGCACAGCAACCGTATGGCGCAGTTGCTGAAAGCTGAAGTGGAAAAAGTGGACGGGGTTAAGATAATGTACCCCGTGCAGGTGAACAGCCTGTTTGCCCAGTTGCCACGCGAGGTGTGGAAACGACTGCAGGGCTGTTACTTTTTCTACGATTGGGACGAAGACGCCGACGTGGTGCGCTGGATGTGCTCGTTCGACACGACGGAAGATGATATACACGACTTTGTGAATGCATTACGTGAAGAAATGAAAAAATAGTATTACAGAAAAGAACAGAAACGACCGAAGCATTACGGAAATTTCCGTTATTTTCTGTTATTTCTGTAATATTTCTGTAATAAAAAACTTGGTAATAATATGCAGAAAGTGACACTTGGACGTAGCGGCCTCGTTGTGCCGCGCAACGGTTTCGGGGCTTTGCCTATTCAGCGCATCTCGATGGATGCGGCTGTGAAACTTATACTCCGTGCTTTAGACGGCGGCATGTACTATTTCGACACCGCCCGCTTCTATACTGACAGTGAGGAGAAGCTCGGCGTGGCCTTGAAGGGTCGTCGCCATGAGGTCGTTATCAGCACCAAGACAGGTGCCACCACCGTGGAGGCTTTCTGGAAAGACCTGGAGACCAGCCTCCGTCTGCTGCAGACCGACTATGTAGACCTCTACCAGTTCCACAACCTCGCTTTCTGTCCCAAGCCCGGCGACGGCACAGGTCTCTACGAGGCTATGCTGGAAGCCCAGCGGCAGGGGAAAATCCGCCATATCGGCATCACCAACCATCGTCAGCGTGTGGCCATCGAGGCCATCGAGAGCGGTCTTTACGAGACTCTGCAGTACCCCTTCAGCTATCTTGCCACCGAGGCTGACCTCAACATCGTCCAGCGCTGCCTTGCTGCCAATATGGGTTTCATCTGCATGAAAGGTCTCAGTGGCGGTCTCATCACGCGCTCAGCGGTGGCCTACGCCTGGCTGGCGCAGTACGAGGTGGCTCCCATCTGGGGCATCCAGAAAGAGAGCGAGCTCGACGAATGGCTCAGCTATCAGGACAACCCGCCGGTGCTCAACGATGAGATGCTCGCCATCATCGAGCGCGACCGCCGGGAGCTCAGCGGCAACTTCTGTCGCGGATGCGGCTACTGCCAGCCCTGCACCGTCGGCATACAGATTCAGGACTGCAACCGCATGTCGCTCTTCCTCCAGCGCGCTCCGCACAGCGTATATGTTACCGATGACTGGCGCCGCGAGATGGACAAGATCGACGACTGCGTCCACTGTGACCTCTGCAAGACCCGTTGCCCCTACGGTCTCGACATCCCCACGTTGCTGGTGAAGAACAAAGAAGACTTTGACAAAGTGTGGGCTGCCCGCAAGTGAAGGTGATCGCACATATAGAAACACCTTTCCGCGAGAAATTCGGGGTGCCGCGTCAGGCAGGTCTCGTCGACTATGAGGCCCGTGTGGTCTTCGAGCCAGAATACCGCGTCGCCGAAGCAGTCCGTGGACTCGAAGAGTTTGAATACATCTGGCTCATCTGGCAGTTTCACCTGAACAATGAGGAATGTGGAATGAGGAATGATGAATTAAAAGATGCGCCAGCCAATTCCTCATTCCTCATTCCTCATTCAACATTCAAAGCAACGGTGCGTCCCCCTCGTTTGGGTGGCAACCGCAGGGTAGGGGTCTTCGCCACCCGCAGTCCATTCCGTCCCAATGCCATAGGACTTTCCTCCGTCCGATTGCTACGCATCGAGCCAGGTCCCGTCCTCGTTGTCTCCGGCGCCGACCTCGTCGACGGTACACCCATCTTCGACATCAAGCCATACATACCCTATGCCGACAGCCACCCCGACGCCCGTTCGGGCTTCGCCACAGAAGCACCTGAAAGGCTCAAGGTCGTCGTGCCGCAGGATATCGCCCACCGTCTGCCTCAGGCTTTGTTGCAACCTCTCGTCGACACCATAGCACAAGACCCGCGTCCTCACTACCAACAGGATCCCGACCGTCAGTACGCCCTGCTCTTCGACAGCTACGAGGTGCGCTTCTGTGTCGACGGTGGTACCGCCACAATCCTTACCGTTACTGAAAAGTCTAAAAGTCTAAAGGTCTAAAAGTCGAAAAGACGTAGGGTGGCCATGAACTTTTTGACTCTTCGACACTTCGACATTTGGACCCTCTAACTTGGGTTAGTTAAAAAAAGTTAATGGTGACAACAAAACACCTTCTTCTGCATCTATAAGACAATGAGCATGGATTATGCACAGATGGTCGAAGGCTGCCGCCACTATAAGCCGGCTGCACAACGGGCTCTCTACGATGAGTTTGCATCCATGGTGCTCGGTGTCTGCCAGCGTTATGCAACCTGTCGCGACGAAGCCAACGACCTCATGCAGGACTCCATGGTTAAGGTCTTTGAGAAGATAGGCACCCTCCATGATGCCGCCAAGCTGCAGTCCTGGATCTACAGCATCGCCGTAAACACCTGCCTGCAGTACTGCCGCCGCAGCCGCCTCACCTTCGAGGCCGACATGGACGTCCAGAGTGGCGACAACGAGGAACTGCCGTATACGGCGGACGAGATTGTGGAGGCCATGGAGAGCGTCACTCCCGCACAGCGGCTCGTGTTCAACCTCTGCTGTGTAGAGGAAATGACCTACGAGGAGGTGGCTGCCAAGCTGCACTGCAGCGAGACCAATGTCCGCGGACTCCTGTTCCGTGCTCGCGTCGGGATGAGAGATTATTTGATGAAAATAAAACATTGAACGATACAATGAACTGGAAAGATTACAAAGTGGAACCCGAAGAGGGAATGTTCGGGAAAATACAGCACCGTCTGCGTGTGCGCCGTGCCTGGCGCATGGGCGGAATTGCTGCAGGTGTCGTTGCTGCCGCATTTGTCGCCGGTATCATGCTGATTCCCCATAACTCCGATGATAACACTTTGGCCGTCAATCAGACTGTCGTCGCCGATGAGCCGACAAACGTGCAGCATATGCCCGTGATTGAGGAGACCGGCCAGTCGGTACCGACAAAGGTGCAGCAGACTACAGTCAACGAGCAACCGGCCGCTCAGGAATCCGATGTCGACCTCGCCTCACTGCTTCCGCAGACGCCGAGCAGTCCTGCCACACAGCCTCTCAGTCACACAGCCTCTCAGTCGTCCGACTTGCCCATGGACCAGCAACTCTATGGCGCCGTCAACCCTCTGCCCAGTGTCGTTAGCAGAGAGCACCAAACCCAGACTTCCGAACAGGAACATGCTGCATCCTCTGTCGCCGCTGCCAAGTCCGGCGAACCACAGCCGGAGCCCTATCACGAAGATAACCTTATCTGGGTGCCCAACGTCATAGTCCCTGGTGGCGACCGTGACGAGAACCGCTATTTCCGTATTATCACCTCCTCGCCAATCTCCGAATTCAACATACATATCTACAACCGCGGCGGCCGCCTGCTGTATTCCAGCAATGACCCCGCCTTTGTGTGGGATGCCACCCATAACGGCGCCCATGTGCCGCAGGGTGCCTATGTCTATGTGGCCACCTTCCGCGACACTGACGGCAATCCCCGCCAGCAGACAGGCACCGTGACGGTGATTTGGTAAATACTTGCGGCTGTAAGCGTTCCGCACCCATACAAAAACGCAATATCCAAAAAAATGATTCTTCAATAAGGAATTAGTTGAATATTATTTAAAAAATGGGGGGGGCATTTTTTTTAATATGTATAATTTATTTCAAAATCATTTTTTTTTTTTGATAGCGTTTTCCTCTGCTTCGCCCCAGCGCCCACGCATAATCCACACACGGCCGCAGGCGCTCGTTTGTATATATTCCTTTTCCATATAAAAAAAAAGTTGTATTTTTGCACCCGCAAAATGGCAGGGACTATTCTATCGCTGGGCCTTCGGGCCGAGAGGAAAGTCCGGGCAGCGCGAGCCACCATGCTTCCTAACGGGAAGGCACTTTTCTGAACACGACCGAAAGGGAGTGAACGGGTTTACCCGGTTCTGGAAAGTGACAGAGAGCGCCACAGAAAACAAACCGCTGATTTTTGCAAGGGTGCCTCCTTGCAAAAAAGCAAGGGTGAAAACGCGGGGTAAGAGCCCACGACGTGTGTCGGTGACGGCCACGATGGTAAGCCTCATGGGCTGAAAGACCATGTATACCGGTATGTCTTATGACAGCAAGCAGGCTCGCTTGTAATGCCGGGGGGTAGGTTGATAGAGACCGTCGGCGACGACGGTACTAGATTGATGATAGAACACGACAGAACCCGGCTTATAGGTCCTTGCCCTTTTTTGATTGAATGATGAATGTTGAATGATGAATGTTGAAGAAGAAGGGATATAGATGGTTGATGGTTGGGGCGGCGCTGCTTGTGGCGGCCTGCTCGGGGCAGTATGTGGGTATGCCGAGGGCCGAGGTGCTCGACTATCAGAGTGGCGGCACCTACGGCTCACTCTACAATCTCGCCACTGCCTATGCCGAGAGTATCAACTCAGCTGTCAAACAGGACACTCTTCATCCCGGCATGTACGCCGAGTACGGCGTCACGCTGGCTCTCATGGGACACGACGGTGAGGCCTGCCGCATGCTCAACGCCGAGGTGAAGGCCTTCCCGCAGAGCCGTCAGATGGTGCGCCGCATCAAGGAACGCCTCCTGCCGTCGATGGTCGACGACACCCTTACCAATCAGGCCGACACCGCCGACATCCTCAAACTGCAGTCGTGGGCATACGACTCCATCACTGCCCTCAAGCCACTGCCCCGTGTGGCTGCCGTCATCGACAGTACGGACAGTGTGAGCATCCGTCTGCAGACACCCGTCGATTCGGTGGAATATCCTGTGCGCCTCACTGCCAACCAGAAACGTGAGCTGCTGGCGGAAGAGCAGGCCAAAGAAGCTGCCAGAATGAAGTTCATCGAGGACTCCATCGCTGCAGAGAAACAGGCCAAGATAGATGCCCGCAAGCAGGCGCAGCTCGACAAGAAGAAGGCCAAGAAAGAAAAGGAGAAGGCCAAGAAACAGGCCGACAAGGAGAAGAAACGTGCTGCCAAAGAGAAGGCCAAGCAGCGTGAGGAAGAGAAGCAGCGCAAGGCTGCCGAACGTAAGGCACAGCAGGAAGCGGCACGTAAAAGCAAGAAGTCATGAAGCGCGCATATACCATACTGTTCATATTTATGCCGCTGGTCTTGTTGGCCGGCTGCAAGGGTGAGAAGCGCATAGCCAAATACAGCGAGCTCTACAACGAACGTCCTTCCACGGTATATGTGGTGCCTGTGAACGATGTATCGCCGCGCCGTGCTTTCCGCGAGACTGCCGACTCGGTCTACAACGCCTCGCTCAATGTCGCTGCACGCCAACTCTACCTCACGGCTTCCGACCCGCTGACCTCACACGGCTACTACACCCTAGGCCCCTTGGCGTCGGCCCAGCTGGCAGCCACCGAGACGCGCACCGGCAAGCAGTTGCGCAACGAGAACATCAACGACCTTTATACCGACCTCGGTATCGACGCTGTGCTCTTCATAGACCTCCTGTCGTGGAGCAATACCTCCAACACATGGAGTGTGGAGGCTGAATATGTGATGCGCTCCACCCATACCGGCGTCGAGGTGCTGCATGTGCATGTCAATGCCACAAAGATACTCCACACCGACTTCAAGGGCAATCCAAAGCCGTTGAAGGAAGACCTGAAGTTCGCCGAAAAATACGGTTGCGACCTCGAGACAGCGCAGCGTTGCCGTCTGGTGGAAATAATGAACCAATATGTGCTGCGCGACATACCCTCGGGCAAACGTGCCAGACAGCGCGACGCCGAGCAGTATGTCAACTCGCATCCAGAATACTTCAAACTACGTATCCACCGCGACGGCAGTGTGGAGTTGCTAAACGACCTGCAGTGATGAAGATTGAAGTATCGCTTACCCCAGCCCTCTATCCTTTCCGTACCATCACCGACAACCACGTTACTGTGGCTATCGACGTTCTGCGCGCCACGTCGGCAGTATGCGCAGCCTTCCAGGCGGGGTGCGACACCGTGATACCTCTCGACACCCTCGAAGGTATCGGCCGCTACCGTGAACACGGCTACCTTGTGGCCGCCGAAAGGGGAGGGAAGAAGGTCGACGGTGCCGAATACGGCAATTCGCCGACGGAATACCTAAGGAATGATATGCATGGTGTGAAGTTGGCCTACAGCACCACAAACGGCACAATAAGCATTCTTCGCGGTTCCGATGCCGACCTTACCCTCGTTGGAGCTTTTGCCAATCTCTCTGCACTCTGTGACCGCCTGAAACGGGAGAACCGCGACACTGTGCTGCTCTGTTCGGGTTGGCAGAACGATTTCTGCATTGAGGATACATTGGTGGCAGGTGCTATAATCGAGAGGCTGCAAGGAGAAGTGGAGATATGCGGCGATGCGGCAAATATGGCTCTCGCCATGTGGCAGGTGGCTAAGGACGACCCCTATGGCTACTGTCAGCGTTGCACCCATGTGCACCGCCTCGATGGTTTCGGAGCACATGCCGATGTTGAGTTTGCCTTCAGGCAGGACAGCTGTCCTGTGGTTCCGGTACTGAAGAATGGGGAATTGAGAATTGAAAGTTGATATGTTTATAGGAGTTAAGGAGACAGGAGATAAGGAGATAGGACAAATGCGACGTCTGCGGTATTGTCTTATCTCATTGCCTACTTATCTTCTCGTTTTCTTTTTCACCTTTCACCTTTCACCTTTCACCTTGCAGGCGCAGATAGACACTACAGGACTCCGGTTGCGTAGCCTTAAGCCTGTGCCGTTGGCTACGAGTCTCACACTCGGTGGCATCGGCTCGCTTTTCACTTTCCAGCCAGAGGTCAACAGTTTGCAGGTATCGCTCCGCGACAATATCGTCGATGCCGGAATGCCGCGCATTCATGTTGATGACTATATACAATATATCCCTGCTCTCACACCTGTGACCCTCAACCTCTGCGGAGTGAAGAGCCGTCATCCACTTGGCAAGATGCTTCTGCTTGAGGGCGGCAGTTACCTTCTGGGAATGGGGTGGTGCGAGGCGTTCAAGTATGTTACCGCCCTACAGCGGCCTGACGGCAGTTCGTTCAACACCTTCCCCTCGGGACACACGTTCAACGTGTTCTGCGGTGCGGAGATTATCCGTCGCGAATACGGCGAGGAATACCCGTGGATAGCGGTGGCGGGCTACACGTTGGCTACTGTTGTAGGCATAATGCGAATATACAACAACCGCCACTGGGTGGGGGATGTGTTTGCAGGTGCCGGACTGGGCATCCTCAGTGTAACACTTGTATATTGGGCGCTGGATTAAGGTGAAAGTTAAGAATTAAGAGTTAAGAATAAAAAATATGAAATTGTTCAGCAATGTAAAAGGCGATTTGTTCGGTGGTGTGACCGCCGGCATTGTCGCGTTGCCGCTGGCTCTTGCTTTCGGCATACAGGCCTTCAGCGGTGTCACCGACCCGTCGGCCGCTTCCATCGGTGCCTACGTCGGACTCACCGGCGCTATGCTTCTCGGCTTCTTCGCTGCCCTCTTCGGAGGCACACATAGTCAGATATCAGGTCCCACGGGACCGATGACCGTCGTCACCGCCACCCTCGTCACCGGAGCATGGACTGCCAGCAGCGGCAGTATCTCCGAGGTTATGATCTCGATGGCCCTTGCCGCCATCTTCTGCGGCTTGTTCCAGATACTCTTCGGCCTTATCAAGATTGGCAAGTATGTGCGCTACATCCCTTATCCCGTCCTCTCGGGCTTTATGAGCGGTATCGGCGTCATCATCATACTGCAGCAGATTTATCCGTTGATAGGACAGAGCAAGGGCGGCTCGATGATTGACCTCCTGGTGGGTCTGCCTGCTGCCTTCGGCAGTATCTCGCTCACCGCGCTGCTCCTCGGACTGGGTACGGTGCTTATCATCTACCTCTTCCCCTTGATTACCAAGAAGGTGCCGTCGACCCTTGTGGCGCTGATTGTGATGACTGTGGTCTCGCTGTTCATCGATATGGAAGGTGTCGCCACCATTGGCGAGATACCGTCGGGACTGCCGATGCCCTTCTTCGCAAAGGAGGGTGTGAGTCTGGCCGGCATCAACTGGGGCACCGTCCTCGTGGCCGCCATCATCCCCGGCCTCACGCTTGCGGGCCTCGGTTCAATTGATACACTGCTCACATCGGTGGTGGCCGACAATATCACCAAAACCAAGCACAACAGCAACCGTGAGTTGATAGGGCAGGGTATAGGCAATGCTGTCGCCGGCCTCTTCTGCGGTCTGCCCGGTGCCGGTGCGACGATGCGTACGGTGGTCAACGTGAAGAGCGGCGGACGTACGCAGCTTAGCGGTATGGTGCATGCGTTGCTGCTGCTGGCCATCATGCTGGGCCTCGGTAGCGTGGTCAAATATGTGCCGCTGTCGGTGTTGGCCGGCATCCTCATCACCGTCGGCGTGGGTATCATCGACGTGCGCGGTTTCAAGGACCTGCCCAAGATTCCGCGTGCCGACGCCGTGGTGCTCGTCGTGGTGTTCCTGGTCACCGTCTTTATAGACCTGCTCACCGCCGTGGGTATCGGCATGGTGATAGCCTGCGTGCTCTTCATGAAGAGAGCTTCGGACCTCGTGGAGGGTGGCTACAGCAGCCAGGAGATGACCAACTTCGACAAAGAGAGTCCCTGGTCCGACGAGGGTGGAATGCCCGACACCGTGGCCCACAAGATTTATGTGCAGCGCTTGAACGGTCCCATCTTCTTCGGCACCATCAACAAGTTCAAGGAAGTGATGCAGACCGTCCCCACAGACGCCAAGATTGTCATCATCCGCATGCGCCTGGTGAGCTTCATGGACCAGAGCGGCTTGTATGCTATGGAGGAGGCCATCAAGGACATACAGTCGCACGGCACGCAGGTGCTGATGACCATCATCCAGCCGCAGCCGATGTACATGCTTACTACACACAAGGTCATTCCCGGAGTGGTTCCCGAAGAGCACACGTTCAAGACCTTCGAGGACTGCACGGACTTCCTGAAGAAACAGTTGAATGATAATCTCAATCAGAACTAAAAGAACTGTCAGAAATTCTTTTTTGTTCTGATTGTTCTGATTGAAAAAAAATAATAATCTAAAAGAAATAAAACTATGGGTCGCGCATTTGAATATCGCAAAGCAAGAAAACTGAAACGTTGGGGCCACATGGCCCGCACTTTTACCAAGATTGGCAAGGAAATCGAGTTGGCCGTCATTGCCGGCGGTCCCGACCCCTCGTCGAACCTCCGTCTGCGTCTGCTCATGCAGACCGCCAAGAGTGAGTCGATGCCCAAGGAGAACGTGGAACGCGCCATCAAGCGTGCCACCGAGAAAGACAAGTCGGCCTACAAAGAGGTCGTTTACGATGGCAAAGGTCCGCACGGTGTGGCCATCGTCGTGGAGACAGCCACCGACAACCCCACACGTACCGTCGCCAACCTGCGTGCCGCCTTCGTTCGCGGCAAGGGCGAGCTGGGCACCATGGGCATGAACGACTTCCTCTTCGAGCGCAAGTGCTCCTTCGTGGTTGCCTGGCGCGACGACATCGACATGGACGAGCTCGAGCTGGAGCTCATTGACTGTGACATCGACGAGGTGTTCCGCGACGAAGACGAGATACTCATCTATGCCGACTTTGCCAACTATGGTCCTATCTCCAAGTTCCTCGAAGACAAAGGGCTCGAGATAAAGAGCTTCAAGTTCGAGCGCATCCCGCTGACCACTCGCGAGCTTTCGGAAGAGGAGCAGGAAGACGTCAACGGCCTGTTGGAGCGTCTGGAGAACGACGACGATGTGGTGAACGTATTCCATAATATGGCGTAACCGCTTGGTGTTTGAAGAACAGAGCACCCCGACAGTTGGCTGTCGGGGTGTTTTTGTTGAAAAAATGTGAGATGGATTTTTGCTAGTTGAAGATTTTTTCGTATATTTGCAAATCTACAGGACTCGCCCTGAAAGGGGGTGGGTTGCTGTAGTGTAATGAATAACAGATATATGAGAGATAATAATATAATACCGTGCGAGGTGAATGTTGCGTCGGAGACGGGGCGATTGCGTGCTGTGCTGCTGCACAGGCCGGGAGTGGAGATAGAGAGAATGACCCCGCTGAACGCTGCACATGCCCTATACAGCGACATATTGAACAAGCCCATCGTTGATACCGAGTACGCCAATTTCTGCGGCGTGTTGGAGAAGTGGACGAAGGTTTACTACGTTGAGGATATTTTGGAGCAGTTGCTTGCCGACGCCGATGTGCGCCGCTACCTGGTGGAGGAGAGCTGCGACATGGACGACTGTGACGACGACTTGGCGGAGAGCCTGATGGACCTGCCCGCCGACGAACTGTCGCGCGTGCTGATAGAGGGTTATGAAGACCCTGAATGGGATGGAGTAAGCGACGACCGCTACCTGTTGAAGCCGCTGTACAACTTATTCTTCACACGTGACGCGTCGAGTACGGTGTACAATCGTGTGCTCGTCAACTCGATGAGTTTCGAGGTGCGCGAGCGTGAGACCCTCATTTACGAGGCTATCTTCAAGCATTTCTTCAAGGTTCGCACCCTCAACGCTATGCAGAGTGATCGTGACGCGAGGACAGAGGGCGGAGATGTGCAGATTGCCTCGCCCGACCTGCTCTGCATCGGTCAGGGAATCCGCACCAACACCAAGGGCATCAAATACCTGGCTCAGACTTTCGCTAAGGAGCGGGAGCAGTTCAACATATTGGTACAGGAGCTGCCGAAGAGTCCGGAGAGTTTCATACACTTGGACATGGTGTTCACGTTCCTTGGGAAGCATCAGTGCATGGTGTTCGAGCCGATGCTGAAAAAGACTGGCTTGTTTGCAGGTAAGGACACGACTCTCATCTCCATTTACAAAGGCAATATCACCTACCGCAAGGTGAATAATATCGTCGAAGGCTTGAATAGCCTGGGGTGGGAGATAGAACCCGTCATTGGTGGCGGGAGCGACCCGTGGGTGCAGCTGCGTGAGCAGTGGCACTCGGGGTGCAACTTCTTTGCACTGGGCGACGGCAAGGTGATAGGCTACCGCCGTAATACGAAGACCATCGAGGCGCTGGACAAAGCGGGCTTCGCGGTGTTGAACGCGGAGGACATCGTGAGCGGGAAGGTTGATATGAACAGCTACGAAAAGTTCGTTGCGGCGTTCCCTGGGAGCGAATTGCCGAGGGCCGGCGGCGGCGCAAGGTGCATGACGATGCCGATTTTGCGGCAAGAGTAACAGAGTAGAAGAGTGGCAGAGTTACAAAGTAGATAAGACAATACTAATTTTTCTAATACAATGAAGCAATACCATTTAGCTAACAATGTTATCGGCTGGATAATAGGCTTGATAGCATGTGCTGTGTACATCATGACGGCGGAAGCGACGGCGTCGTGGTGGGACTGCGGCGAGTATATCTCGACCGCCTTTAAACTGCAAGTGGGTCACCCTCCGGGAGCACCTACGTTCCAACTTATAGGTAGACTGTTCTCGATGTTCTCGAGTCCAGAGACGGCGGCTCACGCGGTGAACGTGATGAGTGCTGTGTGCAGCGGATTGACTATACTGTTCCTATTCTGGGCTATCACCCTTCTGGGCAAGCACCTGCTGCCCGACCCGAAGAACCCGAGCCTGAAGGACTGGAGGACGTGGGGCGTGTTTGCCGCCGGCATTGTCGGTTCGCTGGCTTACACCTTCAGCGACACCTTCTGGTTCTCGGCTGTCGAGGGCGAGGTCTATGCCATGTCTAGTTTCTTCACGGCGTTGGTGTTCTGGGTCATCATGAAGTGGGAGGAGCAGAGCGACGACCCGCGGAGCCTGCGTTGGCTGATACTGATCAGCCTGCTGGTGGGTGTGGCCATCGGCGTTCACCTTCTGAACTTGCTGACGGTGCCTGCTATATTCTACGTTGTGTATTTCAAGAAATGGGAGAAGACGACGTGGAAGGGTTTTATCGTCACTGGTGTGCTTAGTGTGATAACGCTGGGCATTATCCTGTGGGGCATCATCCCTGGGATTGTGAATGTGGACTCGGCAGTTGATGTGTTCTTTGTGAATGTGCTTGGTCTGCCGTTCAATAGCGGCACGATATTCTACTTCACGGTGCTGGCAGCACTTGTGGTGTGGGGTCTGTGGTACACGCAGAAGAAGAGGAAGCCGATACTGAATGCGGCATTGCTGAGTTTTGCGATGCTGGTAATCGGCTATTCGACGTTCTTCGTGCTGGTGATACGTGCGAACACGAACACGCCGCTGAACGAGAACGCGCCGAAGGATGCCGTTGCGATGCGTGCCTATCTGGGACGTGAGCAGTACGGCGAGACGCCTTTGTTCACGGGTCAGTTCTACACTGCGGGCAACCCTGTTGACGTGAAGGACGGCTACACCAAGTATATCCGCGGCAAGAGCGAGACGGGCAAGGACCGCTACATTGTTGCCGCTCACGCACAGAAATACATCTACCGCGAGAAGCACACTGGATTGTTCCCGAGAATGTGGAGCAACGACTCGAAGAGGGACCATCCGCGCTTCTACGAGTACTGGGCTGGCAAGGTGAGAGGCGACCAGAGGCCGACGAGCGCGCAGAACCTGAAGTTCTTCAACCGCTACCAGCTTGGCTGGATGTACTGGCGCTACTTTATGTGGAACTTTGCTGGACGGCAGAACGACGAGCAGGGTCACTATTTCAACGACGACGGCACGAGGGACTACCTGAAGGGCAACTGGATAAGTGGCATCAAGTTCATAGACGAAGCCCGCCTGGGTCCGCAGGACAACCTGCCCGAGCACATGGAGCAGAACAAGGCCAGGAACAAATACTACCTGCTGCCGCTGCTGCTGGGTATCATTGGTCTCATCTACCATATCCGCAAGCACCCGAAGGACGCTTTCATAGTGTTCATCATGTTCTTCATGACCGGTCTGGCTATTGCCATCTATCTGAACATGCCGCCCAAGCAGCCGCGCGAGCGTGACTATGCATTCGTGGGGTCGTTCAGTTTCTATGCAATATGGATTGGACTTGGAGTGATGGGATTGGCGGAATGGATCAGCGACCTCTTCAAGAAGAACCGCGAAGGCGCCTACAAGGTGGTGCTGCCTGTGGTGTTCGTAGCCTGCATGGCCGCGGTGCCGTGCCTGATGGCTGCGGAGAACTGGGACGACCACGACCGCTCGGAGAAGTATGCGGCGCGCGACTTCGCTCAGAACTACTTGAAGAGCATAAAGAAGAACGGCGTGCTGATAACCTTCGGCGACAACGACACCTTCCCGCTGTGGTACGCTCAGGAGGTGGAGGGTACCCGCACCGACGTGCGCATACTGAACTACACGCTGAGCGGCATGTACTGGTATGTTGAGCAACTGTTCAACAAACTCTACGAGAGCGAGGCGCTGCCCTTCACTCTGCCGAAGGAGTACTACGGACTGGGCAAGGATGCCTATTACATAATGGACCGCTCGCCCGAGTACCTGGAGGTTACCGATGTGCTTGGTCTGCTGCGCGACCATCCTGACCGCTTCACCCTGCGCGACCAGCGCAACGGCGAGGAGGTGATGTACATCCCTACCAAGCGCTTCAAGATGACGCTCGACATTCCCGCCTTGGTAGAAGCAGGCGTGATACCGGCCGAACTGGCCGACCGCGTGAATCCTGAGATACGATGGGAGATTGGCAAGCAGGTGCTCTACCGCCACGAACTGATGATGCTCGACATTATTGGCACCAACAAGTTCATGCGCGACATCAACATCATGAACCCCGGCTATATCAAGGATGTGTTCCCGATGGTGTACAGCTACTCGGTGCAGGACGGCATGAACCATAAGTTGCTGCCTTATCCGCGTCAGGGTGAGCGCCATACGGCGACCACCGCCGACTACTTTATCAACGGCGGCCCCAACAAGATTGTGGCTCCAGTGGGCGGTACGCTGAGCGAGGAGGACACGAGGGTTCGTGAGCTGGAGTGGGGCAACCTGAACAGCGACATCTATGTCGACCCGATAAGTCTCAACATGGGTACCGTACAGCGCCAGTCGATGATGCTGCTGGCCAGCGAAGAGTTCCAGAAAGGCAATGTGGACAAGGCCAAGCAGTTGCTCGACCTGGCACAGAAGTTCTTCCCCGCTCCCAACTTCCCGATCGACGTCTATGCAGTGTATATCTACACCGGCGGCACACGTGTCGACGTGGTGGACCTCTACAAGCAGATTTACGGCATCGAGAAGGCCACGGAACTGTGGCAGGCTGCCTACAAGTACTACAGCGAGGAGATAGCCTACCTCTCGCAGTACAAGGGCGAGAAGGCTGCCGGTGTGAAGGGCGAGTTGATGAACAGTGTGCAGATAATGTCGCTGCTGAGAGACCAAGCCCATCATACCTTGCAAAACGAGGATCTTGCCAAGCAGGCAGAGGCTCTCATGGAACCTTACAGAAACATGTTCCAGATCTAGGTTATGGGCAAAACCGAGAAGATAAAAGCGAAGAGATACGTTGTTGCGCTCAGCGAGTGCGAGATGCGGCGTCTGACGGTCTATGCCGCCCAGTGCGGTGTCGACCGTCCGACGGCGCTGGGTCGCCTGGTGCGCCAGTCGCTGCGCGATGTGGCGGCGGGCGTGAAGGCCGACAACACCGACGAGAAGCAGCTGCGGCTCTTCGATTCCGTGCAGATAGATATTTTCAACAACACAGAAAAGGTAAAAGGTGAGTGATGAATGGTGAATGATGAGTGATGAACGGTTAAAAGAATTAAAATTTATAAGGATATGAAAAGATTGTTCCGAATCATGGTGGCGGCAGTGCTGATGGCTCTTCCCGCAGTGGCATTTGCCGACGAGGCTCCCGAGGCTGAAGGCTTCGACCCCGGCTCGATGATTATCGGCCACGTGACCGACGCCCATTCGTGGCACATGTTCGACTATTACCGCGGCGGCGAGGAGCACGCAGTGGCTATCCCGTTGCCCATTATCCTTTGGAACGACGGTCAGCTCGACATCTTTAGCTCGGCGAAGTTCCACCACGGCCACGCCGACTACCGTGGCTACCGCCTTGTGGGAGGTGGCGCCGTGAAGGAGGAGATTGTCTGTGTCGACGAAGCCGGCAACCTTACGGGGCAGAAGCCGCTCGACCTCAGCATCACCAAGACAGCCGCAGCCATCATGCTGGCGGTCATCATGCTGCTTATAATTGTCTTCGTTGCCCGCAACGGCTACAAGAAGCGTCCCAACCAGGCACCGAAAGGCTTGCAGAGTCTGGTGGAGATGCTGGTGGTCTTTGTGCGCGACAGCATCGCCAAGCCGATGATAGGCGAGAAGCACTACGAGCGCTATCTGCCGTATATCCTTACGCTGTTCTTCTTCATCTTCTTCTGCAATATCCTGGGCTTGATACCCTTCTTCCCGGCAGGTGCCAATATCACCGGCAACATCGCCGTCACCGCCACGTTGGCAATCATCACCTTCCTGATCACCAACATCAGCGGCAACAAGCACTATTGGATGGACATCTTCAATACCCCTGGCGTTCCCGCATGGCTCAAGGTGTTCCCGCTGATGCCTGTGGTCGAGCTGGTTGGTGTCTTCACCAAGCCCATCGTGCTCATGATACGACTCTTTGCCAACATGACGGCAGGTCATATCGTCATCCTCGGCTTCATCGTCATCATCTTCATCCTCAGCAATCTCTTCGGAATGGCCGTGGGCGGTGCGGTGTCGGTGGTCAGCGTGCTCTTCAGCGTGTTCATCTCGCTGCTCGAGTGCCTGGTGGCCTACATCCAGGCCTTCGTCTTCACCATGCTTACAGCTCTCTACATTGGAATGGCTGTCGCTGAGCCGCACCATGCGGAATAATTAAAAAGTAAAACCCAATAAATCATTATACCCATGAAATCAATCAAAGATATCAACTTCGCAGGCCGCAAAGTCCTGCTCCGCGTAGATTTTAATGTGCCGATGGACGAGAACAAGCGCATCACCGACGATACCCGCATGCGCGAGTCGATGCCCACCATCGAGAAACTCCTGAATGACGGTGCTGCCGTCATCATCATGGCCCACTTCGGCCGTCCCAAGAAAGGCGGCTTCGAGCCCGAGCTGACCCTCGAGCCGGTGGCCAAATACCTCGAGACTCTCGTGAACCGTCCCGTGAAGTTCACGCAGGAGTTGCTGGGCAGTGGCGTTCCTGAGAAGATGGCCAAAGAATTGAAGGGTGGGGAAGTGATGCTCCTCGAGAACATCCGCTTCTATCCCGAAGAGACCAAAGGCGGCGAAGAACTCGCCCGCCAGCTGGCCGCCCTCGGCGACTGCTACATCAACGACGCCTTCGGTGCTGCCCACCGCGAGCACTCGTCGACCGCCGTCATTGCCCGCTTCTTCCCGAACGACAAGTACTTCGGCTTCCTCATGGAGAACGAGGTGCGCAACCTCGAGAAACTCATGCAGAATCCTCCGCGTCCCTTCACCGCCATCATCGGTGGCAGCAAGGTGAGCAGCAAGATTGGCATCCTCGAGAACCTCATCGACAAGGTCGACCAGATGATTATCATCGGCGGCATGCGTTATACCTTCACCAAGTCGCTCGGCGGCAAGATTGGCAACAGCATCTGCGAGGACGACAAACTTGACCTGGCTCGCGACCTCATGCGCCGCATGGACGAGAAGGGTGTGAAGTACTATCTGCCCGTCGACAGTGTCATTGGCGACAAGTTCGGTAACGACGCCAACACTCAGATTGTACCCTCCGGTGAGGTTCCCGATGGCTGGGAGAGTATGGACTGTGGCCCCGAGAGCTGCAAGGCCATCCACGACATCATAATGGGCAGCAAGACCATCCTTTGGAACGGTCCTGCTGGTGTGTTCGAACTCGAGACCTTTGCCAAAGGTACCAATCATATCGCCAAGAGTGTCGCCGAAGCCTGCAAGCAGGGCTGCTTCGCAGCTGTGGGCGGTGGCGACTCGGTAGCTGCCGTCAAGCAGATGCACCTCGCCGACCAGATGAGCTACGTCTCCACAGGTGGCGGCGCAATGCTCGAGTACCTCGAAGGCAAGGTGCTCCCCGGCATCAAAGCGATACAGGACTAATTAATATTAGTGGGTAGTGGATAGTGGGTAGTGTGTAGCACTCGTGGTCAGGTGCTATCCACTACCCACTGCCAACTACCCACTTTCTTATGCCTCATTTCCTGCCTATAACGTTGGACGAGGTGAAACGCCTCGGATGGGAGCAGGTCGACGTGGTGCTCGTCACAGGCGATGCCTATATCGACCATCCTTCTTTCGGCACCGCTGTCATAGGGCGGACGCTGGAAGCGGCAGGCTATCGTGTGGCTATCATCCCGCAGCCCAACTGGAGGGACGACCTGCGAGACTTCCGCAAGTTCGGCCGACCGCGGCTCTTCTTCGGCGTCACCAGTGGCGCTATGGACAGCATGGTGAACCACTACACCGCCGCCCGCCGCCTGCGTCACGATGACGCCTACACCCCCGGCGGTCAGGCAGGCTTCAGGCCCGACCGTGCCACATGCGTCTATACACGTATCCTCAAGCAGCTCTATCCCGATGTGCCTGTTATAATGGCCGGCATTGAGGCCTCCATGCGCCGCCTGGCGCACTACGACTACTGGGACGACCGTCTGTTTCCAAGCATCCTCATCGATACACCTGCCGACCTCCTCAACTACGGGATGGGGGAGAGGACGACGCTCAAGATAGCAAAACTCCTTGCTGAAGGCAAAGGTATCGAGGCCTGCCGTCAGCTGCCGCAGGTAGCATATACTATAGGAACTATAGATACTATAGATACTATTGAGCTCCACTCGTTCGAGGAGTGCCAGAAGAGCAAGCGCGCCGAAGCCGAGAACTACCATATCATCGACCTCGAGAGCAACAAGATTGAGGCCTCCACGCTGGTGCAGCGTCACGGCGACCGCTATGTGGTGGTTAATCCACCCGAGCCGCCGATGACCACCGGGGAGATCGATGCCTCGTTCGACCTGCCATATATGCGTCTGCCGCATCCCAAGTACAAGAAACGCGGCGCCATACCGGCCTTCGAGATGATACGCTGGAGCGTCAACACACACCGCGGATGTTTCGGAGGCTGCTCGTTCTGCACCATCAGCGCCCATCAGGGCAAGCAGATAGCCTCGCGCAGCGAGGAGTCGATACTCAATGAGGTGGAGGCTATCACCGCTGACCCCGAGTTCCACGGCGTCCTCACCGACCTTGGCGGCCCCTCCGCCAACATGTGGCGCATGAAGGGCCGTAACCCCGAGCTGTGCCGCAAGTGCAGTCGCTACAGCTGCTCGATGCCGACGATATGCAAGAACCTCGACAGCGACCATCAGCCCATGATAGAGCTCCTGCGCCGTGTGGCCGGCAACCCCAAGGTGAAGCATCTCTATGTCGGCAGCGGCATACGCTGTGATTTGTTCACGGAGGATAACCACGGATGGGACTACTTCCGTCAGGTCGTAGTCAACCATACCTCCGGTCGCCTCAAGGTGGCGCCTGAGCACACCTCTGACCATGTGCTGGCAATGATGCGCAAACCATCCTTCTCGCTCTTTCGCGAGACCAAGCGGCGCTTCGACGAGATATGCAAGAAAGCGGGTCTGCGCTATCAGCTGATACCATACTTCATCAGCAGTCATCCCGGCTGCCGATTGGAGGATATGGCACAGCTGGCTGTCGACATGAAACAGATGGGCTACCGCCTGGAGCAGATTCAGGACTTCACGCCTACGCCGATGACGCTCTCCACCGAGATGTACTACACCGGCATCGACCCCACGACGATGAAGCCTGTATACGTCGCCACCAAGCCTGCCGACAAGGCCGACCAGCGCCGCCTGTTCTTCTTCTACAAGCCCGAGATGAAGCGCGACATCATAGCCTCGCTGCGGAAAGCTGGGTGTGGACAATACATACAGCGTCTCTTCCTGCTGCTGATGTTGCTGCTGCCCAATGTGGCCAATACTCAAGCAATCAGACAATCAAACAATCAAGCAATTGTTGGTCGTGTTGTCTCGGGTCGGCAGGGAGTGCCCTATGCCACCCTGCAGCTCAAAGGCACCTCTATTGGTGTGGCCTGCAACGACAACGGCGAGTATACGTTGAAGGTACCCGAGGAATATAGAAACGACACCGTTGTGGTGCGCTCCGTGGGCTTCCAGACTGCCAAAATCACCGTCGCCGCGCTGATAGACAATCCTGTTGTTAGGCTCCGCGAACAGACTGTCAGCCTCCGCGAGGTGGAGGTGACCAGCTTCCGCTCCCCACAGCACCTCATCGCCACCGCCGTGGAACAGATAGACAGCAACTATCAGCAGCACACCGCCCGCTCCACCTTCTTCTACCGCAACTGGCGTGCCGTCGACGGCGAGCTCTACCTCTTCGACGAGGCGGTGATGAGCATCCTCCGCAAAGGCTACTCCCGCTATGCCGACAAGCTGGCATACGGTTTTGCCAACGACCGCCGCGAGATGAAGACCAACTACAAGACCCTCCTCAAGCATCGCCTCGTGGTCTACGACCCCGGCCTTGTCGAGGAGAAGGCCGGTGGCCCCGAGGCTGTCGACGACCGCATGGCCTACGCCGACAACGAGGAGTTCTACGACCCCGTCTCCACGCCTATGGCCAGCATGGCCCTCTCGCACGGTGCCCTCGCACGCCACAAGTTCGAACCTATACAGGAGTTCCTCGACGGCGACGATCTCTACTACCGCCTCCGCTCGGTGGGTCCGGGACGCATCGCAAGGACCACGCTGCGCTACGAGTACATCATCCGCAAAAGCGACCTGGCGATAGTCTCCATCACCGAGGCCATCGACAGTGTCAACATGCCCGTGCCGTCGGAGCCGTGGATAAACATCAAGTACGACCGCCTGGTGATAACCGCCGACAGCTCGATATGGAACTACGATGTGCGTGACGGACGCTATACGCTGACGCGCTACTACAACTCCCAGACCAACGCCCTCGCAACCGGCGACCGCTGGCGAGTCAACATCCAGCAGCGCTGGCAGCAATGCGTCGACTGGCGCCTCACCGACTTCGCGCTTGCTGCCGACAGCATACAGGGCGAGGTGATAGCCGTCAGGCCGCAGACCATTGTCGGCGCCTTTGGCCAAAGCGACTACAGCGGCGACTTCTGGGGGCATTACAACAGCATCGCCATCGACCAGCAGCCTGCATGGTTGCTGTACAACAAACTGAAGAAAAGAAAGGAAGGACAATGAAAAAACTATGTTTTATTGCGTTGCTCGCTTTCACCTTTCACCTATCACCTTTCACCTTGCATGCGCAAACGGCCGACGAGGGCGACAGCGTGATGCTCACTGGCATCGTCCTCAACCACCACACCAACAAGCCTTATCCCTATTGCCCTCTGCGTCTCGTGCGGAGCGACAGCACCGCCTATGACTTGACTACCGGTGCTGACGGCACCTTCGCCACCGCTATGCTGCCCACGGGCCGCTACGCTCTGCTTGTCAAGATTAAAGGTATCCTGTATCACCATGCCGACCTCGACCTGTACGAGAACGCCTTCCTCACTGTGGCGATAGATACCATCAAACTTATCACCCTCAAGGCTATCACCGTTGTGGCCGCCAAACACATGCTCGGCCAGCTGCAGATAACTTCGCGGCACGATTTGCGGCTATGGGGACTCTCGGCCGGCTACCGCGATGGCAACTCGAGCGTTGCGCTGCCTCCCGACGCTCACGGCAATCCCGACGACGGTCCGGAGGCGGACGACGGACAGGGGCTCGCCAGAGGCCCTGTGTTCCCGACAGGGATGCCGCTGAAAGTGCAGGTGGCGTATATGACAGGGAAACTGGGAAGCGGTTTTTATTCAGGTCCTATATGGACGCTCGTGCCCGACGTGTACCATCCGGCACCGGACAGCACAGCGGTTAAGACTAGCCGTTGATTATCTCATCCAGCTCCAGCCAGCGCATCTCTTTCTCGTCGAGCATTGCCATCAGCTCGCCAATTCGTGTACTTGCTTTGGTTATCTCATCGGCGGTGCCGCCGGTGCTTAGCAACGCCTCGAGGTCGGCCTTCTCTTTGTTGAGGGTCTCTATCTCGGCGGTCAGCGCCTCGTATTCCTTCTGCTCCTTGTAAGTTGCTTTCTTCTTAGGTCGGAGGTCGGAAATCGGAGGCCGGAGCTGGCTGGCGCGGTCGGCAGCCTTTTCATTTGTCTTTAACTCCTTTAACTTCTTTTGCTCCTTTAGCTTCTCAATCCTATAGACGGTGTAGTTCGAGTGGTAGTCGCGTATCTTGCCGCCTCCTTCGAAGACCAGCAGGTGGTCGACGATATGGTCCATGAAGGAGCGGTCGTGGGAGACGATGATGAGGCAGCCTTTGTAGGTCTGCAGGAACTGCTCGAGTATCTGCAGGGTGTAGATGTCGAGGTCGTTGGTGGGCTCGTCGAGGATTAGGAAGTTGGGGTTGGCCATGAGGACCTGGAGGAGGTAGAGGCGACGCCGCTCGCCACCGCTGAGGTTGCCGAAGTAGTTGTACTGCGTGGTGCTGTCGAAGCCGAAGTAGGTGAGGAACTGGTGGGCTGACATGCTTTTGCCGTTGTCGAGTTCTATTTCTTCGGCTATGTCTTTGACGAGGTCGATGACGCGGCGGTCGGCAGGTGCCGTCATCCCGGCCTGCGTGTAGTATCCGAACTGGATGGTCTGGCCGACGACGACGCGCCCGCTGGTGGGCTTGATTTTTTCTGTAATGATGTCCAGGAACGTGCTCTTGCCC
>JBGUZF010000022.1:0-11675 GCA_045222795.1 Bacteroidales bacterium | reverse complement strand
TTTTGTACCCCGGGAGGGACTTGAACCCTCACGCCCTTGCGAGCAGCAGATTTTGAGTCTACCGTGTCTACCATTCCACCACCAGGGCTTTTTGAAATTGAAAATTGAAAGTTGAAAATTGAAAATTTCCAGTGCTTCCATCTTTCAAAAGCGGGTGCAAAAGTACACACTTTTTTCGACATGGTAAAATATTTTTTTGCCAGACCAATAAAAATTCGTATTTTTGCACTCGTTTTCAGGATGTAAGAAAAGATTCTAAAACAATATAAAGTACCTTAAATCAATACTATAATGAACAGCATGCGTTCTGACAAAGTATTTATTTTCGCCGGTCGCGCCACCGAAAACCTGGCACGCCGCGTGGCGGAAATCTATGGCATCCCGCTGGGCAACTCGACCGTTTTCCAGTATGCCGACGGTGAATTTCAGCCTTCGTACGAGGAGACTATCCGCGGCGGTATCGTGTTCATTATCCAGAGCACTATCCCCCCGACGGACAACCTCTTCGAGCTGCTGATGATGATCGACGCTGCCAAGCGCGCTTCGGCTCAGAAGATCATCGCCGTGATACCTTATTACGGCTTCGCTCGTCAGGACCGCAAGGACAAGCCCCATGTGCCGATAGCATCGAAGCTGATTGCCGACATGATTTCGGTTGCCGGTGTGGACCGCGTCATCACGATGGACCTCCACGCCGACCAGATCCAGGGCTTCTTCAATATCCCCGTCGACCACCTCTATGGTTCGTCGCTGTTTATGCCTTATATCCGCGAGAAATTCGATATCGAGGATGTGATGTTCGCCAGCCCCGACATGGGTGGCAGCAAGCGTGCCGGCGTGTATGCCAAGACGCTGAACAACAGCTTCGTTATCTGCTATAAGCACCGTAACAAACCCAACGAGATTGGCGAGATGCGCCTCATAGGCGACGTGAAGGACAAGCACGTCATCCTGCTTGACGACATCATCGACACGGGCACGACCATCTGCAAGGCCGCCGGCATCATCAAGGAGAGCGGCGCCAAGAGCGTGCGCGCCATGATCACGCACCCCGTGCTCAGCGGCAACGCCATCGAGAAGGTGGAGGCCTCGGAGCTCGAGGAGCTGGTGACCACCGACACCATCCCGCTGAAGCGCGAGAGCTCGAAGATCCACGTGCTGAGCTGCGACTGGCTGCTGGCCGAGGCTATCCGCCGCGTGGTGAACTACGAGAGCTTGGACAACCTGTACGAGACCACCTTGCATCGCAAGGGTGTCATCCACAGGATGAACGACTTGCAGTAAATTGAAAGTTGAAAATTGAAAGTTGAAATTATGGCTGACGAAAGTCGGCAAAAACAAATAAACAGTTTAACAATCAAACAACAAAAAACAATGAGAGTAGTATCAATGAGCGGTTCTCTTCGCGAGAACGTAGGGAAAAAGGATGCTAAGGCTCTGCGTCGCGACGCCAAGGTTCCTTGCGTCATGTACGGCAAGGGCGAGCAGATGATGTTCAGCGTCGAGCAGACTGCCTTCCAGCGCATTCTGTTCAACCCCGAACCCTGCTTCGTGAAAATCAGCATCAACGGCACCGACCACATGGCCATGCTGAAAGACATCGAGTTCCACCCTGTGACCGAGATTGTCTATCACGCTGACTTCTACGAGCTGACCGACGGCAAACCCGTCGTGATGTCCATCCCCGTGCACACCACCGGTACCAGCAAGGGCGTCATGAAGGGCGGCAAGCTTGCTTACAAGCAGAAACGCCTCAATGTGAAGGCTGTTCCCGCCAACATGCCCAGCGAGGTTCTCCTCGACATCACCAACCTCGATGTCAACCAGCGCATCCGCGTGCAGGACATCGCCTGCGAGGGTTATGAGATTCTGAACCCGAAGAGCGCCGAGGTGGTCAACGTCATGAGCACCCGTGCCAGCGCCACTTCCGGCGAAGGCGAGGGCGAAGGCGAAGCCGCTGCCGAGTAATCGACGGAAAATTAGAAAGAGAGGCATCCTGCGGGTGCCTCTCTTTTTTAACACAATTAATAACTTAAAGGTTGTGCCCGACACGGAACTAGGGCTAAGAAAAATGAAAGTAGCACGTATTCTTTCCATCGTAGCCCTTGGCGCCGTGATGTTCACCGCCTGCCAGAAAGAGACCGACCTCAGCGGCTATGTGACCAGCGAGCAGTACAACGCTCTCCAGCAGCAGCTCAACGACCTGCAGAACCGAGTGAACAACCAGTCGGATTCCCTGAGCAACCTTCAGAACCAGCAGGGTGGCAGTGTGACGCAGTTCAGCGAGTACCAGTTCAATATCGTCTATCCTGCCATCACCGACCAATATGAGCAGATTGTCAACTACACTGGTCTCAGCAACGTGATACAGTCCACCGACGCTGTCCTTGTTTACGGATGGCTCGACGGCGGTTGGTACATGATGCCTTACTGCTCTGGCAACGAGGCTTTCTATTGCATTCAGAAGAGTAATGGCACGCTCTGCTTCGGCCATTCCCGCGCGCTTTACGTGACCTTCACGTGCCAGGCGTTCGAAGCATCCATCCGCGTCATCATCATCCCGAAGGTGGTTGTGGAGACCATGAAGGCCGCCGGTGTCAACCAGAACGACTACGAGCAGGTACATTCCTACCTTGCCGCCACCAAGTAATATCGGCTTAAATAAAAGAAAGAAGGCTGCCGTTTGGCAGCCTTCTTTTTTATCAGTCGTCCAGGACGTAGCCGAAACTCTTCAGGGCGCGGTCGTTGTTGCGCCAGTCCTTGAGGACTTTGATGTGGAGCGATAGGAAACACTTCTTGCCCGTGAACTCCTCGATGTCCTTGCGGGCTTCGATGCCCAGCTTCTTGATGGCTTTGCCCTGGTGGCCGATGAGGATGGCTTTCTGGCTCTCGCGCTCGACAAAGATGAGGCAGGAGATGTTGTCGATGCCGTCTTTCTCCTCATAGGCCTCCACCGCCACCTCGCAGCTGTAGGGTATCTCCTTCTGGTAATAGAGCAGTATCTTCTCGCGCACTATCTCGCTGACGAAGAAGCGCATGGTGCGGTCGGTGAGTTCGTCGGTTGGGAAGTATGCGGGGTGCTCGGGGAGCCGTTCGAGGATGAGGTCGAAGATGTGGTCGACGTTGAAGCCCTCGGTGGCGGAGCAGGGGACAATGACGGCGCGCGGTATCTCGGCCTGCCAGTAGGCAATCTTCTCCTGAATGGTGGCTTGGTCGGAGAGGTCAATCTTGTTGATGACAAGGATGACGGGGATGTCGGAGTTGATTACGCGCTCCAGCACGTGGCGGTTCTTGAATGTCTCGCCAACCTCGGTGACGAGGAGGAAGAGGTCGGCATCCTGCAGGGCGGTGCCCACGAAGCCCATCATCTGCTCGTGGAGCTTGTTGTGTGGGTTGACGATACCGGGGGTGTCGGTGTATACAATTTGGAAATCATCCCCATTGGCTTCGCCCACGGCCTCTGGCGCTCGGCCATCCAAACCAGTTTGATGGCGCTCACTTATGCGGCCGTTTACAATCCCCATCACGCGCTTGCGGGTGGTTTGGGCTTTACTGGTGATAATGCTTAAACGCTCTCCGACGAGAGCGTTCATAAGGGTCGACTTACCCACGTTGGGGTTACCGATTATATTTACAAATCCGCTTTTCATGTAAAGACAAATATATTCTTTATTTAGAAGACAACAGAGACAACGGAGACAACGGAGCAAACAGCAACATACTGTTTGCATGACTGCGTCAGCAATGTTGTCAATGTTGTCATTGTTGTCTTAAAAAAAGCCTGTAGTCGTCCGATTAGAAATATTCTATCGTGCGGACGGTGGTGTAGTTGGGGACCATGCGGTCGCCGAGGAGTTCGTACTCGGTGCACTTGGTCCAGTTGCCGTGGGCGTCGTAGTCGCGCTTGTAGAGGGTGATGAACATCTCGGGCTCCTCCTCGGTGTAGTCGTAGAGGGTGTAGCTGGTGATGTAACCCTGCTCGTCGTATTCCCAGCGCTTCTCCTGCACTTTCTTTTTCGAGCGGTCGTAGACGACGGCCTTGTTGATGGAGCCGTCGGGGTTGTAGACGTATACCTCGCGTTTGAAGATGTTGTTGTAGTGATCGTTGTAGCTGCGCTGGCTGATGCGTCCCAGTGCGTCGTGGGCCAGCAGCATGCGGCTCTCAATCTGGCGTTCGGCATCCTCGACATAGACCTCGGTCAGCGTGTGCTCGGCGTCGTAGATGTAGTAGGTGCGGCCGATGACGTTGTCCTTGTTGTCGACGATATGCTCGAGGGTGGTGAGGCCGAAGCCGTCGTGTTTGTAGCGGGTGCGGAAGATGATGTCCTCAGCCACCGAGAGGTAGGTCTGTGCGCGGCGCTGGCCGTTCTGCTTGTATTCGGTGATGAGGTGCTCCAGCTGGTCGCCATTCTCGAGGTTGTCGTTCAGGTCGTAGCGGGCCTCGTACATCACGGCGTCGACGCGTTTCACGTCGCCCTTGAGTTCGTCGTCCTGCAGGTCGCGGCCTGTCTGGGCGTAGGCGCAGGCGCTGATGGCAACGGCGGCAGCAAGTGCCAGTATTTTGTTTACTTTCTTCATGTCTGAATATAATTACACCCTCATTTAACGCACCTTGTCGGCAAATATTGTGTTTTTATGTAAAAAAAATTGCGCGCGCGTTAAATATTGTTAAAGGCAGTCGCGTGTGACAACAATTCGCCCCTTTTTGCGTCTAATATTTAATATGATACGCCGTGCGGTATACATGGGCTTGCTGTGGCTGCTACTGTGGCCGCTATGCCTGTGCGCACAGGTGAACATCTGCTACGATTTCGAGAACGCATATCCCAACAGCCGTCCCTTAGGGTGGGGTGCGCTGCCCAACCTCGACTTCCACTATGTGGGGGTAACGGACAACCTTGCACATTCCGGCACCAGATCGCTGGGCAACAATGGAACCACATGCTATACCATCATGCCCGACGAGGGCATCAACTATGGCGCCGACAGTGTGTGGCTGACCTTCTGGTATTATCTCCACCTCAATACCGACTTTTTTGAAGTTGGCTACCTGGCCGACGCCACCGACAGCACTACCTTCCATGTGCTCGATACCGTGCATGGCTGGCAGCAGGAGTGGCACTTCCATGCCGTCGACCTCTCGTCGGTGCCCACGGGTGCCCGCATAGCCTTCTTCGGCCACGATATCTTCTCGGGCGACGGCACCTTCTGGCTCGACGACATGCACCTCACCTCGCAGCCCTGCGCTGCCTGGGGGCTGCGGGTGGCCGAGAACTGCGCCGATTCGGTGCGCCTCGAGTGGCAGTCGGCTGGCAATCCTACGGTCACGCTCACAATCAACTGGAACACCCCTTACAATGTCAACGGCAACAGCTTCACCTTCGCCCGCAACTATTACGAAAGCTTCAATGCCGGCCTCATCGCCCAATGCCCTTATTCGGGCTGTATGCCGATACAGCCATACAGCGAGATCTATATCCGCCGTTATCGCGAAGGGGCGTGCCTCGACGCCACCGACATCAACTCCTCGATGGCCGTTCCGTACTATGGCACGCCCGTGGAACCATACCTCCACACAGGCACCAACCCCACCACAGCCCCTGGAGTATCCGGCATCTTCGCCGGCTCACATGCCGTCAACACCAACCCCGGTAGCGACGGTGGCGGCATGATGGTGTTCCCTCGCACCATACCGCCTGGCGACAACAGCACCCTGCGCCTCGGCAACCGCCTGGGCGACTGGGAGTCGGCGTCTATGCTCTACACCATCACTGTTGACACCAACGAGGCTGACATGCTAGTGATGAAATATACCATGGCCATGGCCTTCGGCACGTTTCAAGGTCCGGAGGAGGCCCACCACAGTGACACGCTGCATCCCGCCTGGTTTTGCATCGAGATGATGGACGACACGATGGGACAGCTGCAGCCAGCTGCCTGCAACCGTTTCTATATCGATGCATGGGACAACTCGGGGTGGGACGAAATGAACAATATGTACAAGCGACGCAACTTCACGGGTATGGTCTTCGACCTGAGTGACTACCACGGGCAGCGGCTGCATCTTCGTGTCACTGCCACCGATGGTGCCGTTAACAACCGATGGTGCTATGGCTACTATAACCTTGAGTGCTTGAAGCGCCACGATGTGGCGAGCGAATGCGACGGCGACAGCGTCGAGCTGAGTGTGCCCTACGGCTTTGTGTATCGCTGGTGGCGCGAAGGCGACAACAATACAATAAGTACCGACCGCACAGTCACCGTCCCTATCGATGGCGGACTCTACCACTGCGAGCTCACCGACCGCTTCAACCCTGCCTGCAATTACACCGTGAGCCGTAGGGTTCTGGCAGGAACATTGCTTACGGTGCGCGACACCGTTGTCGAGAACAATCTGCCGCACACCTTCCGCGGCATTGTCTTCAACGGCACTGCAGACACCACGTTCAACGTCCCCGCCGCTGTCGGTTGCGACACCGTGGTGCACTACATACTCCATGTGTGGCCCAACCAGCACACAAGGGTGGTGCGGCGCGTATGTCCCGATGAGTGGCCGGTGGAGTGGGAGGGGCACACCTTCAGCGGTCCCGACAGCATCGTTGTTACCCTTACCGACTGCCATGGGGCCGACAGCACGGTGACGCTTGTCGCCGTAGAGGCGCCCACCTACGAGATAACAGCCACGGTGGTGATATGTCCAGGGAGTCCCTTTGTCTACGGTGGCGTCGACTATGGCGGCCCCGTCGCCTTCGATACCTTGATGACCACCGTCGACGGCTGCGACTCGCTACTGCATGTCAACCTCGTGCAGCGCGACAGCGCTTTCACCCTCCGCGCTTTCCATAGCGTTGACCTCGAGCAGTGGGCCGACACCGTCCCCATAGTGCTCTGCAGCAACCAGACGCTCCATGTCGTCGATTCCACCGAGGGCAGCGCCGCGTGGCTATGGACCCTCGGCGACACCAGCAATGTTGCCTTGCGGCAAGCGGAGTTCGGTTTCGGGCGTGGCGACAGCGTTGTTGAGACGAGCATAAGGCTTGTGGTAAGCTCGCAGGCAGGCTGCAGCGACACGCTGGTGTGGCCTGTGGTGGTGTTTCCCATGCCGACAGCTGACTTCATTTGGGACCCTGCGCGGCCTGTGGACATGGAGCCCGAGGTGCAGCTCATCAACTACTCGCAGCCCGACCATTGCAGCTGGCTGTGGACAATAGAAACCACCGACGGCGATATCGACAGCCTCACCGACTATTCCCCCTTCTACCGTTGGCGCGGCACCCTGCCGCAAGGCGATGTCGACGTCACCCTTGCCGCAAGCCTCACCCTGCAGCACGACACGATTACCCACACCTGTACAGACACCACGCAGCATACAATACAGATTGTCACCTCGTGGCTCGACTTCCCCAACCTTGTCACCCCCAACGGAGATGGACAGAATGACCGCTGGGAGGTCGTCAACCTCGTCGACCTCGGGCTCTATCCCTTGAACGAGGTGTGGATATTCAACCAGTGGGGTGTGCAAGTGTTCCATGCCCGCAATGTCACGCGCCATGAAGAGTTCTGGGATCCCAACGCCACCTCCAGCCCCAATGGAACCTACTACTTCCGCTTCCTCGGCAAGAGTCAGTATGGCATCGTGCGTCGCAACGGCGTCATCGAAGTGCTGAGGTGATGCAATATTAATTAAAAATCTACGTTTTCGTCCCGAATGCACCGCACCGCACATAGAAACATTCTCCTGCTGGTTTGTCTTCTGCTGGCAGGGGTTGCGCGCGGACAGTTCGACACATGCATCACCTTCGCCGAGGTGCAGAATTACCAGATTCCAAGTGGATGGACTGTGACTCATGGGCCCAACTATTCACATGTTTATGCCAGTGATGCCTATATCAGCTCGTTGGCTCACGATTCGCCGAAGTCATTATACTTTAGTCCTAACCCTGATTACTATGTAGCTATGCCATATATGTCGCCCGATTTCAGTCAGGGGGCTTATATGCAGTATTGGGCCTGGCAGGGCATGAACCTCGAGGTTGGCACGATGACAGACCCCTCCGACTATACCACATTCCATAGGTTGACGCCTAGTTCCTCTGGTTTGGGTAATATATGGAAACGCTATGTCGTAGACCTTTCGTCGGCCCCGCAGGGCGACCACTACATCGCTTTCCGCAACATGTCTGCCGGCTATTGCAATATCGACGACATCCGTGTTATGACAAGCGGATGCCTGATGTGGAACTTCCATACGGCAAACTACGAGCTTGAGAACAACAATGGTGCACATGTGGCCATCTACCAAGGATGCGACGCCGACCTTCCCCCAGTGCAGTTCACATGGAACGCTGTCGGCAGTCCCGCAGTGCATGTCATCGTTTCAGTCGCTGGTGGCAGCAACTTGCTCAACAGCACGTATTATGGTGTTGACACGATCTCGTTGCAGTTGAGCGAGAATGTCAGCTACAGCATCATGGTGTCTGTCGATTGTGGCTACGCCAGTGGCTGCAGCACATCTGCCACCGCCGAGACATACACCGTCAGCCTCATCCGTACTGAATGCGACAGCAGCAGTTGTGTCGACACCCGCAAGCTTTTTTCCTCAAAGGTTATACCATACTATGGCAGCTACGATAACCCCTATCAGAACATAGGTGTTGTGGGAGGCGACAACACCGGCAGCCGACACTTGGTTTGCACCGACACCACAGCCACCGACCCCGTTGTGGGGACGCAGCTGCGCGTGGTGGCTCCCGGCGACGACCATTCCGTCCGTCTCGGCAACAAGTATGTGGGCGCACAGGCCGAAGCCATGCTCTACAGCATCGGTGTCGACACCACTGACTTCGACATGCTCATCCTCAAGTATGCTGCCGTCATGCAAGACCCCCAGCACATCGTAAGTGAACAACCGCGTTTCCGTATCGAGATGCTCGATGCCGACGGCAGCCTCATCGCACCGGCCAGTTGCAACTCCTACGACTTCGTCGCCAGTTCGGAGTTGGGTTGGAATACCACAATGTATCTTAACCAGATAGTGCGATGGAAAGACTGGACCATCGTAGGCATCGACCTCTCGGCCTATCACGGGCAGATGGTACGCCTGCGACTGACCACCTACGACTGCGAAGAGGGCGCCCATTTCGGCTACGCCTATTATAACATCCACTGCGCCAAGAAGACCCTCTCGTTCTCCACCTGTTCCGAAGGTGAGGTCAACCGCGTCGAGGCTCCTGAAGGATTCAACTACAGTTGGCACCGCGACGACTCCGAGACCGTTATCTCCACCTCGCGTATCGCCGACCTGCCTGCCGATGGGCATACCTATTACTGTGACCTCTCCTTCATTGGCGACCCCTCTTGTGTGGTAACCCTCAGCGCGTTGTCGCGTCTCATTTTCCCCGAGGCCGACTTCGACTATACCGTCAGGCGCGACAACTGCCGCTTCCGCGTCGACTTTCACGACCGTAGCCACCTTGTCGACGACTCCACCGCCACTTGCGATTCGGTGTTCTGGGACTTCGGCCCACTTGGAACATCAACCCTCCGTGACCCCGTGGTCTTCTTCACCGACAGCGGCACCTACACCGTCACTCTCGTGGCCTCCATCTCGGGCGGCTGCTACGACACCCTGACGCAGCAACTCCGGTTAGAATATGCCTACGACACTGTCGACACCAGTATCTGCGCCAACCAGACGCTCCTCTTCATGGACACCCTCTTCGCTGAAGCTGGCAACTATATAATGCCTATCAACTGCGACAGCCTCCGCTTGCTCAACCTCGCCGTGCTCGACACTTTCCTCATTGACACCGCTGCCGTCGTCTGCGGCCACATCACCTACCGCGACTCCACCTTCCATGCCGACACCCTCTTTGATTTCGTCTATGCCAATGCCGTCGGCTGCGACAGCACCTACAGGCTGCACCTCACCGTCCACCCCGAGTACGATCTGGACGACACCGTCGTTATATGCCCTGGGCGTCCGTTTATTTACTGCGGCGTCGACTACGGCGGTCCCACATCCTTCGACACCCTCTTTGTCACCGTTGACGACTGCGATAGCCTCGTGCATGTGGCGATAATCCAGCGCGACGGGATTATCAACATTGGTGCCTCCTATAGTTTCGACGGCATCCATTGGGCCGATACCCTGCCGCTCAAGGGCTGCGCACCCGCCACGCTGCATCTGCGCGACACCACGGCCAATATCGAATCACATTTCTGGACCCTTGAAACTGACACCGTCGTCAGCGGCAGTGGCACCCTGCAGTATCTGTTCGAAGATTCATGTTACGATGCAACGGCCACTCTCATGCTCACCGACAGCAACGGTTGTCACGACACGTTGGTGTGGCCCGTCTACATCTTCCCGTCGCCTAAAGCCGAATTCTCGTGGCTGCCCTTCCATCCCGCTGATGTATGCCCCGAAGCCGAGTTTGGCAACTATAGCGAGCCTGCCGACTGTCAGTGGCAATGGACCTTCGCCACCGCCGAAGGCACCCCCGATACCCTTGACGAATACTCCCCCGTCTATCAGTGGCAAGGCAGTCTGCCGCGCGGTGACTTCGACGTAACACTCCAGGCCTCGCGCCTCTATTGGCACGACACAGTCAACCACACCTGTGTCGACAGCGTCACCCATACCGTCACCATCGTCACCGCCTGGCTAGAGTTTCCCAACCTAGTCACCCCCAACGGCGACGGACAGAACGACCGCTGGGAGGTCGTCAACCTCGTCGACATCGGACTCTATCCTATGAACGAAGTGTGGATCTTCAACCAGTGGGGCGTGCAGGTGTTCCATGCCGAGAACATAAGTCGCCATGAGGACTTCTGGGACCCCAATGCCACCGCCAGTCCCGACGGCACCTACTACTTCCGCTTCCTCGGCAAGACCACCTGCGGCATCGTCCGCCGCAATGGCGTCATCGAGGTGCTGCGGTAAAGTGGCAGGTGGTGTTTGTCTGTTTGGGATTTTTTGCGTATCTTTGCATTCCCATTGAATAGAACCTTTTTATGGAACTCACTATACTATTGTGTTTTGCCGCCTATACGGTGCTGCTGTTTCTGGTGATGTGGCTCACTGGACGGCGCGGCGCCAAGGGCAACGAGGCCTTCTTCCGTGCCGGACGGCGGTCGCCGTGGCCTGTGGTGGCCTACGGCATGATAGGGGCGTCGCTGAGCGGTGTCACCTTCATGTCGGTGCCCGGCGGCGTCTACGGCGGCGCATGGACATATATGCCGCTGGTGTTCGGCTATGTGCTGGGCTATGCTGCCATTGCGCTGGTGCTGCTGCCTCTGTACTACAAGCTTAACCTCACCTCCATCTATACTTATCTCGGCGACCGCTTCGGCAAGGTGAGCGAGAAGACGGGCGCCCTGTTCTTCATCCTCAGTCGCCTGCTGGGTTCGGCGCTGAGGATGTACTTGGTTGTCTTTGTGCTTTACGAGTTCGTGTTCCGCGCCTGGGGCATTCCCTTCTGGGTGCCGGCGGTGGTGTTCATCGCCATCATATTATTGTATACCTTCCGCGGCGGCATCAAGACTGTGGTGTGGACCGATATGCTGCAGACAACCTTCCTGCTGCTGGCAGCCATAGTCACCGTTGTTGCCATCCTCAACAATCTGGATATGAGCCTCGGCGAGCTGTTGAAAAGCTCGGCCGACAAGGGCTA
>JBGUZF010000021.1:0-21543 GCA_045222795.1 Bacteroidales bacterium | reverse complement strand
CCTGTGGGCTCGTACGAGAGCCTGCAGGCTGCCATACAGGGCGGTGCCAATGCCGTATACTTCGGTGTTGGCAAGCTCAATATGCGGTCGCGCTCTGCGGCCAACTTCACCGTCGACGACCTGCAGCGCATCACGCAGATAGCCCGTGAGGCCGGCATACGCACCTACCTCACCGTCAACACTATCATCTATAACAACGAGATAGAGGAGATGCACGCCTTGCTGGAGGCCGCCAAGGCCGCCGGCATCAGCGCCATCATTGCCTCCGACATGGCGGTCATCAGCTATGCCAATAAGATTGGTGTCGAGGTGCATATATCGACCCAGTGCAACGTCAGCAACACCGAGGCGGTGCGCTGGTACTCACAGTTCGCCGACGTCATCGTCACCGCCCGCGAGCTGCCGCTGCAGCAGGTGGCCGAGATAACCAAGTTCATTGCGGACGAGGACGTCCGCGGCCCCAAGGGCGAGCTGGTGCAGGTCGAGGTCTTCGCCCACGGCGCCCTCTGCATGAGCGTCAGTGGCAAGTGCTACCTCTCGCTCGACAACTACAACTACTCCGCCAACCGCGGCGCCTGCCTGCAGCTCTGCCGCCGCGGCTATATCGTCAAGGACAAGGAGAGCGACCTCGAGCTGGAGATCGACAACGAATATATCATGTCGCCCAAGGACCTCTGCACCATAGGCTTCCTCGACAAGATAGTGAAGGCTGGCGTGCGGGTGCTGAAGATAGAAGGGCGGGGGAGGAGTGCCGACTATGTGCGCACCGTCACCGAATGCTACCGCGAGGCCGTGGAGGCCATAGCCGACGGCAGTTACAGCAAAGAGAAGATAGAGGGTTGGATGGAGCGTCTCGCCACCGTCTTCAACCGCGGCTTCTGGGATGGCTACTACCTCGGCCGCCGCCTCGGCGAATGGAGCGAGCGCTACGGCAGCCAGGCCACCGAGAACAAGGTCTACCTGGGCCTCATACGCAACTACTTCGGCAAGATCAACGTTGCTGAGGTTCAGCTGCAGACCAACGAGACCCTCAAGGTTGGTGACGAAATCATGGTCATCGGCGAGACCACCGGCGTCTACCGTGACACGATACGCGAACTCCGCACTGACCGCGACCCCGTGCCCGAGGTGCACCAGGGCGACCGCTTCAGCTTCGCCTCCAAGGAGTTGCTCCACCGCGGCGACAAGGTCTATCGCGTCGACAAAGTCATCGACGAATTTTAAAAACCGTAAACGGTAAACTGTAAACAGTAAACCAACATGGCCAAAGCAAAGACATATTATTTCTGCCAGGAGTGTGGCTACCAGTCGTCGAGCTGGCTCGGCCGTTGCCCCGAGTGCGGCAAGTTCGGCACCTTCGCCGAAGAGGTGGTGGGAGGTGATAGGTTAAAGGTTAAAGGTGAAAGGTTAAAGAATTCTTCCACGCCGAAGAAGATACAGGACGTGACCTACAGCGAGACGAAGCGCATTCCTACGCACTGCGGCGAGTTCGACCGCGTGCTGGGCGGCGGCATAGTCCCGGGTAGCCTGCTGCTGCTGGGTGGCGAACCGGGCATTGGCAAGAGTACCCTGCTGCTGCAGACCGCCCTTGCCATCCACGACCGCAAGCTGCTATATGTCAGCGGCGAGGAGAGCGAACAGCAGATCAAGATGCGCGCCGACCGCATCGGCGAGCCTCATACCGACCTCTATGTTGTCAGCGAGACGGTGACGCAGCGCATCTTCGAGCATGTCGAGGCTGTGCAGCCCGACCTGCTGATAGTGGACTCCATACAGACCATCAGCACCGAGGATATCGACTCGCCGGCAGGCAGCGTGAGCCAGATACGACAGTGCACCAGCGAGTTCCAGCATTATGCCAAGACCACCGGCGTGCCGGTGTTGCTCATAGGCCACATCACCAAGGACGGCACACTTGCCGGCCCCAAGGTGATGGAACATATCGTCGACGCTGTGCTGCAGTTCGAAGGCGACCGCAACTATGGCTACCGCATCCTGCGGGCCTTGAAGAACCGCTTCGGCTCCACGGCCGAGATAGGCATCTTCGAGATGCTCGGTACTGGCTTGCGCGAGGTGCCAAATCCCTCGGAGTTCCTCCTTTCCCAGCGCGACGAGACCCTCAGCGGTGCCGCCGTGGCTGCCACCGTCGAGGGCGCACGCCCCATGTTCATCGAGGTGCAGAGCCTCGTCAGCAGTGCCGTCTACGGCACACCGCAGCGCAATGCCAATGGCTTCGACATGAGGCGCCTGAGCATGCTGCTGGCTGTGCTCGAGAAGCGCTGCGGTTTCAAACTCGGTGCCAAGGATGTGTTCCTGAATATCGCCGGCGGCCTGCGCGTCAACGACCCCGCCATCGACCTTGCTGTGGCCTGTGCTGTGCTGAGCAGCAATGTCGATATAGCCATCTCGCCGCGCATCTGCTTCGCTGCCGAGCTTGGCTTGAGCGGCGAGGTGCGCCCCGTCTCCCGCGTCGAGCAGCGCATCGCCGAGGCCGACCGTCTAGGCTTCGAGAAGATATTTATTTCCAAGTACAACGAGCGCTCGCTCGACCGCCGTCGCTACAATATCGAGATAGTCGCTGTCAGCGTCATCGAAGAGGCCTTCCGGGCGCTGTTCGCTTAGTTCTCCTAGCCCCGTAGGGGCGATATATTTTAGCCGTGGGTGTTAACCCACGGTAACGGTCAACCCCAAAGAACCAAGCCCCGTAGGGGCGACACATAATGCCATTCGTTGTGCCGCCCCTAAGGGGCTCGGAGTATGTGGGGAGACGTGCAACCGTGGACTTGCGTCCACGGCTATTTTTATGCCGTCCTTACAGGACTATAGCGAGTTGTAGCTGACGTCGAAGGTGTTGCCGCCGCGTATGTCGCCGGTCTGGAGTCCTTTCTTCAGCCATTTCATGCGCTGTGCCGAGGTGCCGTGGGTGAAGCTCTCGGGGCTCACGGTGCCGCGGGCACGCCGCTGCAGGTAGTCGTCGCCAATCTTCTGCGCGGCATCGATGGCCTCCTGCAGGTCGCCGTCTTCCAACGAACCGAACATGCGGTTCTCGTGGTAGCCCCACACGCCGGCATAGTAGTCGGCCAGCAGCTCTATGCGCACGCTGGTCTTGTTCTTCTCGGTCTCGTTCTGCTGCTCCATCTGACTGTGTGCCTGGTCGAGGACTCCCAGCAGGTGCTCCACATGGTGTCCCACCTCGTGGGCTATGACATAGGCGTAGGCGAAGTCGCCGCCGGCACCGAGGCTCTTGGGCATCTCGTTGAAGAAGTCGAGGTCCAGATACACGCACTCGTCGGCCGAGCAGTAGAAGGGACCCACCGCCGAGCTGGCGTTGCCACAACCGCTCTGCACCGAGCCTTTGAATATCACTAGTTTGGGGGCACGGTAGGTGCGGCCCATACGTTTGAACTGGTCGCTCCACACATCCTCTGTCGATGCCAGTATCTGCAGCGCGAAGGTCTTCAGCTGCTCCTCCTGTGCCGTGGGGGTATACGCCTCGCCGCTGGTGCCCATCTGGCCACCGAGTTGCTGTATCACCTCGCCGGGGTTGCCACCCAGCAGCAGGGCCAGCAGGCCCACTATCAATGCGCCGCCGATGCCCAGACCGGCCACCTTGCCGCCTTTGCCGCGGCGGTCTTCGAAGTTCGTGCTCTGTCGTCTTCCTTTGAGATCCATAGTATTCTGTTTTTTCTCTCCATAACGCAAAGGTAGCCTCTTTATTGTGTCCCACACCCCCTAATCGTCAATCGTTTTACTATTGTTCTTCTATCGTTCTTCTATCGGCCATCGAGAAACGATAGAAGAACGATAGAAGAACAATAGAAGAACAGAGCACCGTGGGGGCTACCTGCCATTGGTTGAAAGCGAATCAAATTTTTCTTCTATAAAAAATTATTTGTATCTTTGCATTGTTAATAAGTGTACGTGTAATAATATATTACGCGTGTAACTTGCTGACTGATAATTATATTCTGCGGAATGGCGATATTCCGCAGGTGTTGAAAAACTGTTGATAAGTACCATTCCTATGGAAAAAACAATAGATATGAACGCAACAAAAAAAGCAGTGTATCTTGCTCCGCAGCTGACGGCTGTGGATGTCAAGCCCGAGCGCGGCTTCGCTTTCAGCGATCCACCGTTAGTCGATCAGCTGAACATCTGGGTTTTCGAGGGCGAAGGTGTTGTGGCACAGGACCAACACCATGTCGAGGTATATAGTACTAACGACAACTGGACGGAAGGCAATAATCATTTCTGGGATTAATCTGCAAGAAAGGAGTACATGATGAAGACCAAGTTTTTATTGCTTAGTGCTTTGGCGGCTCTGACTCTTGTGGCCTGCCAGAGGGAGAACGACGGCCTGTTGCACCTCTATGTCGAGGGCATGGGCGACGGTGCCAAGATGGCCGTCGAAGGTGGCGCATCGTACTGGGCCACCGGCGACAAGGTGAATATCAACGGCATGGAGTATCCTATCGATGTTAGTGAGTCGGGCAATACCGCCACCGTTAGTGCCACGGGTGCCACCGAGTACTATGGTGTGTATCCGTCGTCCATAGTGGACAGCAGGGATGGTGCCAACTATGTGCTGAACCTTCCGTCTACCTACACCTATGCCACTACGACGCACTACGGCCGTATATTGCAGAATGTTAAGGCCCCCATGGTGGGATATGTTGAGTATGATGCGAATAATAGCACTAGCATGCAGTTCAAGCATGTCACCGCAGCTCTGAATGTAAAGGTGACCAACTATCACTATAACTATGCGATAGTTGTGGATACTATTATGGTGTCGAGTGCCAATTACAGACTTTGTGGATCTACTTCCATCACGTTGAATGATGACATCAGCCTGAATGCCGCTGCGATTGCCGAAGGAGACGCCGATTCGACGAAGAGTGTTACCATGCTCTTCAACGGCGGTGCAACCCTGCAGGTTGCAGCAAGCAGTTCCGCTGTCGTGCAGATACCGGTGCTTCCTGTTGGTGATGGCAATAAGTTCACTGTTAAGATTAGTGTTCATCGTGCAGATGATGCCACAGTTAATGCTACTCTTGTCAGGACGCAGACCACCGGCGGTGCCCTTGCACGTGCCCAGATTGGCTATGTACCGTATAACTTTGGTGGGCCGTTTAGTGTAAGCGCCGATAAGAAAGTTGCCATCTCTTCCGGTAACCTGCAGTATAAGGCTTCTGATAATACATGGCGTATCGCCCCCAGTCAGTTTGATTGTATTCGTTCAGGCAATAGCAACATCGCCGATGATTATGACGGCTGGATAGACCTCTTTGGTTGGGGAACCAGAGACAACCCGACATTAAATACAACTAACTCCGCAGATTATTCGACTTTCAAAGATTGGGGAAGCAATATCGGCGCAGAGTGGCGGACCTTGACTAATACAGAATTTGCCTATCTGTTTAATACTAGAACGACTGCTACGAGCGGAATGACGGGTACAGATAACGGAACTGCTCGTTATGTAAAAGCCTTTATTAATGTGATTAAAGATAGTGGTGTGGTTGTTTTCCCAGATAACTTTGTTATGCCGCTAGGTGTGACAGTTACGACAGATGGAACAATAACGTTTAATGGCGCATATACGGCGTTTAAAAATTTTAAAGTCTCGGAGTCTGATTGGAAAAAGATGGAACTTGCCGGGGCTGTATTTCTTCCGTTAACAGGACGCAGGTCAGGGACCTCGGTAGTTAATACAGACATGGGCTTTTATTGGAGCTCAAATAAGACAACAGGCACATCTGGTTATTGTCTTGCATTCCAGAATAGTGGATTAAATCCGAACTGTACGTATTATGCGAGTAACAGTACAACCGTGTTCTATGGTTTCGCTGTCCGTCTAGTTCGCGATGTTGAATAAAAGAAAAATAATAAAACACAATAACACAATGAGAAAGAACTACACTTTTGTACTGCTCCTGGCGGCGCTGCTGCTGCCGGCGGGGCTGCAGGCACAGAACAACTGCAACATCACTCTGCCGTGGAGTCAGAACTTCGAAGGGCTGGCGACAGGCACCAACACCTTCGTACCCTGCTGGACGCGACTGGACTCCTGCGTCAACGGACAGGCAGTTTACCCCAACGTATACAATTATGGTTCGACACACGGCAATGTGCTGAGCTTCATGGGTCAGAGTTCCAACGCCACAGGCACTATGCGTGCTGCTACTCCGCGTATTCCCGCTCCGCTGAACAGCCTGGAGCTTAGCTTCGTGGTGTATAAGGATGTGCTGAACGTATACCTGGCCACCGACCCCACCAACCAGTCGACCTACGTGCTCGTGGGCTCCTATGCCCCGGGCTATGTGTGGACGACCTACGAGGTGCGCACCAACACCATCAGCGGCGCCCCTGCCGACACCGGCTACCTGGTGTTCACCGGCGCCATCAGCTCCACCTACGGCCAGTATTGCACGGCCTACCTCGACGACCTCTACGTCTCGCAGCTCAACCCCTGTGAGCGTCCCTCCGAGGTGGTGGCCGACCGCGTGGGTGTCAACTCGGCGCTGATAGTATGGCCCGAGGTGGCGGGAGCATGGAGCTACAACGTGAGCTACAGCACCAACGCCGATATGAGCAACGCCACGGTGGTGACGGCCCCCACGGCCAGCATCACCCTCACGGGCCTCGATGCCAACACACACTACTATGTGCAGGTGACCACCGTCTGTGGCGAAGGCCTGGAGAGCGACCCGCGACCCACCGACTTCACCACCCAGCTGAGCTGCTATTCTATCACCAACCTGCGCCAGGTGGCTGTGAACCACGAGAGTGCAGCCTTCCAGTGGGACTATGACATGCGCGGCAACGACGCCGACGCCGTCGTCACCTACCTGCGCGACCTCGACGACCCCACGGCTCCCGACTACGAGGAGATGAGCTACGGCCCCAACTACCACTTCTTCAGCAGTCTCGACTATACGCACCATTATCTTGCCATCTTCCGCACTATCTGCGGCGCCGACACCTCGGAGGCTGTCAGCATGCCCATACGCTTCACCAGCTGCGGTGAGACGGAGCTGTCTCCCGACAGCACCCAGTGGTCGAACGACCACCCCGTGGTGACCTTCTACAACTATACCTACAGCCAGATGATGTACCCCGCTTCGGCGCTCTATGATATGGACACCATCCGCGGCATCGCCCTGCGCCGCCATGTGCGTCAGCAGTCGGTGGCTACCGCGCGTACCCTGAGCATCTGGCTCGGCACCGTCCCCGAGACCACCACCACCTTCAACTCGACGATGTCGGTGAGCGGTATGACTCAGGTGGCCAACAACGAGAGCTACATCCTTCTGAACCAGGAGTGGGACACCCTGCTGTTCACCACCCCCTTCGAATATGACGGCACCTCGAACGTCGTCGTTACCATCGTCGACAACACGGGCACGCACACCAGCATGGGCGCCAACCCCTACTGGCTGTGGCACGATAGCGAATGGCAGATGCACTATAAGTCGAACGACGACAACCCCTACAGCGCCACCAATCCGCCGTCGGTGTCGCATAAGACCCATCTGCCCGACCTGCGCTTCGTGGGTCTCTGCAACCTGGATTATCTCTGCGAGGCTCCCGTGATGTCCGTCGTGGATGTCGACAGCGTCACCGCCTCCGTCGAGTGGCTGGCCACCGGCAGCGCCGTGTCGTGGAACCTGCAGTACCGTACCCTTGGCGGCGCCAGCTGGACCACCATCACTGGCGTCACCTCGGCACCCTACACCATTACGGGTCTTACCCCTGACACCCGCTACGAGGTGCGTATCGGCGTCGACTGTGGCGGCCAGATGCGCTACGGCAGCGCCGTGCCGTTCCTCACCCAGTGCGCCATACAGCACATACCCTTCCATTTCGAGCAGAGTGACCTCGACGCTGTCATAGGACCCGGATTCACCTCCTGCTGGTCCTTCTCGCGCTACATACTCCGCGGCCACCTCAGCCTGAGCCACCGCGCCTATCTGTGCAATATCGACTACAACCAGTGGATTATGCTTCCCGCCGTTGCCGAGCACCTCAGCGGTGCCCGTCTGCGCACCTGGGCCGCCGTGTCGTCGCCCAGCATGGTGCGTGTGGGCGTGGCCAGCCAGAGCGACTGCAGCGACGTGGTGTGGGTCGACACCATCGACCTGCCGGGCACCGACCCCAACACCAACACCAACGAATACATAGCCTACTTCGACGGCTACGAGGGTGACGGTAACCGCATCGTCCTCAGTCCGATAGTCGACAACCAGTACAGCTTCGTATACTTCTTCGACTTCCATATCGAGTATGCCGAGGGCTGCCGCCCCGTGGTGGGAATGACCCTCGACTCCGCCGATGCCAGCAGCCTGTCGTTCCACTGGACTCCTGTGGGCACCGGCACGCAGTGGCTGGTGTATGTCGACGGCGTGGAGCATGGCCTTGCCACTAGTCCCCACTACACCGTCACGGGCCTCAACCCCTACACCCGCTACGACATCACCGTCCGCACCTTCTGCGGCGAGGGCGACACCAGCTTTGCCCGCACAGCCACCTTCCTCACCGGCTGCACGGAAGAGTCGTGCCTCTTCACCGTCAACGCCGTCTCCCTGCAGGACACCGGCTGGGCCGGCGGGTTCCTCGAGATAGTCAGCGGCAACATCGAGGTTGGCACTGTGCGTATGAACAGCGGCAGCCGCCTGAGCAACACCTTCATGGTCTGTGCCGATATGCCCCTGACCTTCTACTGGTACAGCGGCAACGCCGACACTGTCTGCGCCTTCACTATCGTCAACGAGGTGGGCGACACCCTCTACCGTTGCAACAACGCCGGCGAGATTGACACCACCGCCTTCCTGACCATCGACAGCATCTGCAACCACGGTGGCGGCGAGCCCGGTCACGATACCACCGGTATCGACGAGGTCTACGGCACCCATGTGACCCTCGCTCCCAACCCCGCCACGGGCGTGGTGAGAGTGGAGTGTGGAGAGTTGAGGGCGGAGAGTGTCTCGCTGATCGACATGAACGGTCGCGAAATTCAGACAATTAAGCAATCAGGCAATAACGCAATCACCTTTGATGTCAGCACCCTGTCGCGCGGCGCCTACTTCGTCCGCGTCGTCGGCGAGAAGACCACGGTGATAAAGAAACTGATTGTACAGTAGCAAAAAGCCCTGTAAGGGCGACATAAGATAGCCGTGGGCGAAAGCCCACGGTATTATATCCAGACACAAATTAGAACCCCGTAGGGGCGACACTGAATTGATTCCGTGCCGTCCCTACGGGGCTCAAAATATACACTATAACATATTCCGTGGGTTATCACCCACGGCTAATATCTATCGCCCCTATGGGGCTCGGTTAATAGCACGTTAATAAAAAAAGTTGCAACAGTCTCAAATTATTGCTACCTTTGCCATTACCCATTTTCGCAGAGAATAATCATAAAATAATAATCCTAAAACACTTACACGAATGTACAAGATTCAGAGTCACCCTATTCTGGACATCCCGCAGAGCGAGGTGGTGGAATTTTTGTTCGAAGGCAAACCTGTCAAGGGCTATAAGGGCTACACCATTGCCAAGGCCCTCCACGAGGCAGGCTATCCTGTTCACAGTCACTCTCTCAAGGGCCGCAACCGCTCGCTGGAGTGCGGCATCGGCAAGTGCGGCGCCTGCGAGATGCTCGTCGACGGCGTCGTGCGCCGTATCTGCATCACCCCGGTCGACGGTGTGAAGGAGGTGCGCCTCATCACCCATGAGGCCGACCTGCCGGGTGTCACCTTCGATGCTCCCGCCAAGTCGCAGGCTACCAAGGCCCTTACTATATACAAGACCACCGTGGCCATAGTGGGTGCCGGCCCCGCCGGTCTGGCCTGCCGCGAGCAGCTCAACGCCTTCGGCATCGACAACCTCGTGATTGACAACAACGCCCGCATCGGCGGCCAGTTCAATATGCAGACCCACCAGTTCTTCTTCTTCGAGCGCGAGAAGAAGTACGGCGGCATGCGTGGCTTCGACATCGCCAAGACACTGGCCGGCGACAACCAGGAAGGTATACTGCTGAACTACACCGTGTGGGACATCCTCGAAGGACCGCGTATCGCCATCAAGAACATCGTCACCGGCGAGATGGCCTACGTCGACGCCCAGCACCTCGTGGTGGCCACGGGTGCCGTGCCTTTCATGCCGGCTTTCGAGAACGACGACGTGCCCGGCGTATACACTGCCGCCGTGTTCCAGAAGATGATGAATCAGGAACATACGCTCCTCGGCAAGCGCGTGCTCACCGTGGGTGCCGGTAATATCGGCTACCTCACCTCCTACCAGGGCATGCAAGCCGGCGCCACCATCAAGGCCATCATCGAGGCCATGCCCCGCGAGGGCGGCTTCCCCGTGCAGGCCAACCGCGTGCGCCGTCTCGGCATCCCCATCATGACGGGCTACACCCTCGTGCGCGCCATCCCCAACGAGGACCGCACGGGCATCTTGGGCGCTGTCATCGCCAAATGCGAGAATTTCAAGCCGATACCCGGCACTGAGCAGGTCGTCGACGATATCGACATCATCAATATATGCACCGGATTGGTGCCCGACAACCAGCTGCTCACCAAGGGCAAGGAACTCTTCGGTCACCACGTCTACGGTGTCGGCGACGCCGTGCGCATCGGCGAGGGCACCAGCGCCGTGCTCCGCGGCCGTCAGGCAGCCTACGAGATTGCCAACGAGCTGAGCATCCGCTATAACTACGACGAATACCTCGACATCTCGCGCCAGTATATCGACAGCCAGCAGCACCCCGTGCGCCTGCTCGACAAGCCCAACCTGCCCAGCGAGGAGCGCATGAAAGCCAAGCCTTTCGTGCAGCTCGACTGCCTCTACGGCTTCGCCTGCAACCCCTGCACCTTCAGCTGCCCGCAGGGCGCCATCAGCAAGCCCACCACCAGCTCGACCCCGACGGTCGACTACAACAAGTGCATCGGCTGCATGGAGTGCGTCAACCACTGCCCGGGTCTCGCTATCTTCGGCTATAACCTGCAGAAAGAGTGGTGTTTTCTGCCCATCGAGTACGCCGTCGAAGAGGGCGTCGAAGTCTATCTGGTCGACAACAACGGCAAGAAGATAGGCGAGGGCACGGTGGAGAAGGTCCTCAAGAAGGACAACAAGACCAATGTGGCCCGCGTTAAAGTGGCCAAGGTCGACGGCCAGATGACCGACGTCAAGGGCTTCATCGTCAAGGAGAAATACCCAGAGCCGCTTAACATGAAACCGCTCTATCCTGTGGAGGGTGAGACGTTTATCTGCCACTGCGAGGACATCACCGACAAGCAGCTCCTCGAGGTGGTGGGCGACCGCAAGTATATCTCGGTCGACGAGCTGAAGCACATCACCCGCATGGGTATGGGTCCCTGCCGCGGCAAGCGCTGCATAGCGCGCGCCCGCCAGCTGCTGCGCGCACACGGCATAGAGGTCACCGGCGAAGCCACGCCGCGTGCCCCGCTGAGCAACCAAGTGCTGCTGGGCGACATCTACACCGAGGGTCGCAAGGAGGTCTATATGTTCCCCAAGAGCAACAATGTCAGCCACGAAGAGGTGCGTGTGTTCATCGCCGGCGGCGGTATCTCGGGCAGCGGCCTGTTCCGCTACTTCAGCGAGGCAGGCTTCAATCCCGTGATGGTCAACTGGAGCCGCGGCGCCTCGTGGCGCAACATCGGCGGCGGCCGTCCGGCATTCTCGAATCCCGACATCGCCGACATCGCACAGCACAGCCACGAGATCTTTAAGAGCATCCAGAAAGTGCACAATATCAACTACAAGCCCACGCGCTACGTGAACCTCGTGCACGACGAGGCCACATACAAGGCCCTCGACGCCAGCCGCGCCTGGAGCGACGCCTATATGGTCGACCGCAAGGACTTCAAGAAGGAGATATCGCCCCTGTGGGACGACACGAAGACAACCTACAGCCACGCCCTGATGACGCGCGACTGCTGGCAGGCCACCCCGGGCCGCGTGATCGACTATATACGCGGCATCGGCGTGCAGAACGGTGGACGCTACTACGAAGACACTGAGCTGCTTAGCGTGTGGCGTAAGGGCGACAAGGTGGTGGCGCTGGTGCGCAACCACGAAGGCAAGTATATAGAGTACGAGTGCGAGCATTTCGTCAACGCCATGGGTTGGGGTGCCGAGAAGTTCACCGACATGCTGGGCATCGACACCGGCCTCTATCCCGTGAAGCATCAGGCCTTTATCACGCGCCGTCTGCCGATGATGGGCATCAACGGCGACGCCCTCGACATGATTATCGACCGTCGTCACTACAAGGGCTTCAGCGCCGTCTACGGACAGCAGTTCGCCCATACGGGCCAGATCATCGGCTGCGCGAGCCCCGACACCGACGCCTACGAGACGCGCCAGAACATCAAGTACAACAGCAAGGAGTTCCTGGAGATTGTCTGCGAGGTCTTCGCCGAGTGGATTCCCGGCCTCAAGGATGTCAGTATACTGGCCTGCTGGGCAGGACGTTACACCGAGCCGCGCTACATCGTCGACCCGTCGGTGGGCCTGCTCACAGGTCTCCGCGGACACGGCTTCATGCTGGGTCAGTACCTCGCCAAGCTGTATGTCGACAAGTACCTCGGTCGCGAGGTGCCCGGCTACATGAAGGACCTCGCCCTAAGCGGCAAGGGTCTGAGCGAGAACGCGTTCAAGTAGTATTTGGTTTACGGTTTACTGTTTAAGGACGGCGCATATGCGCCGCCCTTTTATTGTGTCTAGGAACTCTAGCACTCCTAGTCGTCCTAGTTGAACTAGTGATACTAGAGCTACTAAGAAAGTGAAAAGTGAAAAGTGGAAGGGGAGGGGATAGGGAGGGGAATGAGGAATGTTGAATGTTGAATGAGGAATGGATGTACTCCTCCACCACCCTTCGGGCGGTTGTCGGCCAAGCCGACGGCATACCACCCCTCCCTAAGTAGGGGAGGAGCTGAAAGTGAAAAGAAAAAATCTTGAAGCGGGATTTCGGCGTAAATAGACGTTCTCGGTTTGGGGGTGGTGCGGAATGCTTGGCGAGGGAGAAAGTCGCTTAGAAGCGAAATTTTCCGAGTTACTTTTGTAAGCACATAGGCTGCGGTTTTTGTAAACTGCAGGTGCGGTGTTGTAAGATTTGGGGGTCGTTACAATTGTAATAGAGGTTACACCGCCACTTTCTGTTAAAATAATTAACAAATAATAGTGTGGCAAAAATATTGGTTTTAAATCAGTGTTTTATCACCTTTATGTTTGTGTGGTACGTTAAATCTTTACATTTGGCACGAAAAAAATTTATATTGCGTTTTTTATTGCATTTAGATATTTGTGCCACATTATATTATGAAGAGTAATAAAAGTGTCACTTGTATTCTTTTTATCATTTACAAATGTTAAAAATGAAGGAGTGTTTGGTGGGTATGAAAAATAGTTGTAATTTTGTAATTCGAAATAGTCGAACAATACAAATGTAAGATTATGATAAACAGGATTAATCTCATCATGCGGGCCAAAAATATCACCGCAAAACAGTTCGCCGAGGAGATTGGCATACAGCCCTCCGGCATGTCGCACATTCTGGGTGGCCGGAACAACCCGAGTCTGGAGTTCGCCATGAAGGTGCTGCGCCGCTATCCCGAGATCGATGCCAACTGGCTGTTGCTGGGTCGCGGAGCCATGTATGGCGGCGAAGCTGCGGTGCAGCAGCAGGCCGTTGAGCCGCAAGTGCCTGGTGAGTTGGACTTTACGCCCGAAATGCCTGCGCATGAGGAGTCTGCCCCGCTGTGGGACGAGATGCCTGTTGCGGTGCCGTCCGACGGTCGTCGGGTGGTGCGTATGTTGCTGATGTACAACGACAATACCTTTAGCGAGTATCTTCCTCGCGGCTGATAGGTGCCAGGTAGGTCATTTTTTCGGTATTTCTTCAGTTGTTCTTCAGTTGTTCTTCAGTCATCCACTGAAGAACAACTGAAGAACAACCGGAGCTGAACCGAAACTCAGTGAGAGTTAGGTGGGAGGGAATTATAATGGTTAAAGGTTAATGGTTAAAGGTTAATGGTTTGCTCCGCTTCGGTAGCAGGCCGTGTCTCCTGAGGAACCAGGCAGAGAGGTGAGAGGTGGTACGCCTCCGCCAGAGCAAGCTCTGGTCCCCCTCCCCTGAACTAGGGGAGGAGTTGGTGAAAGGTGAGACTTAGGTGGTGTAGGGGTGTAGTAGGGGTGGTGTAGAGTTGGTGTAGAGGAGCGTCAGAAGTTCTCTTTTTAACAATTATTGACAGGTTGTGAAATGTGCATTTCTGTTAATAAAATTGTTTAAAAAATATTTGTTTCTAACATATTGTTTGACAACGGAAGTGGACTTCCGGGGGTCGAAAAGGGGTCATTTACATTTGTATTTTACAAAATATTATCATAACTTTGCGGAACGATTAATTATTTAATAAGGGCGAATTATATCCTGAGAATTAATAATTTAAATAACAATACTATGAAGAAATTCTTACAGATTCTGAGTTTGGCCGCACTGCTGTGTGTGCCGTGGGCAACAGGTGCCCAGACCTATCTAAGTGAGGACTTCTCGACTGCCCCGACCGGGTGGACGGGAGGTACGTCGCAAGCCTCTGCCGTTTTCGATGGAGCGACGTTGACAACAGACGCAAGTCCGTCGTGGAGCAGGGCCACCGGCGTACAAAATGGACTTGAGGCTGGTCACTATTATTTCAACATCTATACCACGAACCAATTCAAGTGGATAGTGACGCCGTCGATAGATCTGAGCAACGCCCCGTCGGCACAGCTCTCGTTCGATTTGGCGTTGACGGCATATACCGGTTCGGCGGCTCCGTCGACCATTGGTGCCGACAAGTTGTTCATGGTTATCGTGTCGGATGACGATGGCGCTACCTGGTCGCCCGTGGCACAGTGGCTTTCGAGCAACGGCGACTATCTCTTCTCGTCGATACCCACAACATACCAGAACTATGTTGTGTCACTCAGTCAGTATGTTGGTGGTACTATCATGTTGGCCTTCTACTGCGAGTCGTCGGTAAGTAGCCAGGGTGATATGAATATCCACCTCGACAATGTTGTTGTCGAGGCGGAGCCGGCTTGTAAGAAGGTGACCAATGTGACGGTGAGCAATGTGACCACAACCGGTGCCACAATCCACTGGACAGATGGCAACAATGCACAGGGTACCACCTACTCGATTCTGTACCAAGGTTCCGACTTTGCCACTTCGAATACCACAAGCTATACCATTAGTGGCCTCAATGCAGAGACCAATTATGCCGCCGGTGCTTTTACCATCAAGGCCAACTGCGGCAACGACGGGCAGTCAACGGCCGCCAATGTTCCTGCTTTCTATACTGGCTACTGCCAGCCGACACCCACTAGTGTTGATGGAGGAAATGGTGCTATTACAAACGTGAGTTTTGGTACAGGCAACAATGTTGTGAATAATAGCAACCATCCTACATCAAGTCCGTTCTATGGTAATTATAGCACCATGGTAGGTTCTGTTGCCGCTGGCACAACGGCCGACGTTAAAGTTACGTATTCCACATCATCGTATAATTATACGACTATTATATGGGTTGACTGGAACAACAACCTCACCTTTGAAGGTTCGGAAGTTGTCTTTGCCGGCGATGCTACCAACTCGCAGGGCGAGAACACCTTCTCGTTCAACATTGATGCCAATCAAGCTTTGGGTGACTACCGAATGCGTATCGCTGGTGCCGACAGCTATTATGACAGTTACAATAGCATGGCCACTGCGGTAAATGCCAATTCGTGTCCTCAGAACCAGAGCTATTGCGTTGTCCACGACTACACCCTGCGCGTCACCGAGGCTCCAAGCTGCATGCCAGTGACGAATGTCAACGTGCTTGCCATTGAGGCAACCTCCGTGCAGCTGAACTGGACGCCGACCGGTAATGAGACGGTATGGGACTTCTACGTGACCTCTAGCAGCGAAGCTCCCACGGCCCAGACGACACCCACCGTCGGGAATACGCCGATCACCAATCCCTGGTGTAATGGTCTCACCCCTGCCACCCACTACTATGCCTATGTCCGCGCCCGCTGCTCCGACAACGACCGTAGTGACTGGTCAAGTGCCGTCGAATTCACCACCGAGTGCGAGACGATGACCATCTCGGCTAACGGATGGACGGAGAACTTCGACGGTCTCTCGGGTGTGACATCAGGAACCACGAATAACCTTCCTACTTGTTGGAAATACATCAATACCTGCACTTATAGTTACTATTCGGGATATCCTGTGGTTTATAATGGAAGTGGTTATTCTAATTCTGGTGCCAATCACTTGAGATTCTATTCCTATTATTCTTCGTATTCCAACTATGACCCGCAGCCGCAGTATGCTGTGTTGCCGGCGATGAGCAACTTGGATGGCAAGCAGATTACGTTGATGGCTCGCGGCTATAACACAAGCAGCACCTTCAAGGTGGGTACGATGAGCGATCCGACGGATACCACCACCTTCACCTTGATTGCTGAACAGAGCGGACTGACCACCACATATCAGGAGTTCACCTTCAGCGTTCCTGCAGGCACTACCAACCAGTATGTGGCCATCATGATTGATGCTGCCACATCAACCAGAACGACCAACGGCGTTTACATTGATGACATAATGATTGCCGAACCGCCGGCATGTGCCAAACCGACCGGGGTTACCGTGGAAAGTGTCACTTCCAATAGTGTTACCATTAGTTGGACGGATAATAACAACGGAGGTTCCGATTACTATATTTATACTTCAGAGGGTGGTCTAGTGTGCACCACTTCTGTTGCAGCAGCCTCGACTATAACCATAGGAGGGCTCACTCCCGCGACCAACTATGCCGCTGGTGCATATTACATCAAGGCCTACTGCGGCAACAACGGTATGTCGCAGGCCGTCGATTTGCCGACGTTTACCACTCGGTGCGAATCGGTGTCCATGCTCCCGTGGACGGAAGATTTCGAAAATTTAACCGCCAATACTGTACCTAACTGCTGGGATAACTCGGCATCGGGATCTTCTACGCTCAGTAGTAATCCTCACTACATCTGGGGTGTGTACAGCTACAATGAAAATAAGATGATTCGCATGTACAACTTTTATGTTAATAGCGGTACGGCAATCATCAATTCTCCTGTAATTGAACTGCCTGCAGGAACGATATATGAACTGGTGTTCAAACATTCTCATCGGGCAAGTTGTGGTGATCTCATAGTCAAAATATCGATCGACGGAGGAACTTCATTTACACAAATTGGTACGGTTAGCTCTACCGGTTCAAACGATTATACCAATCCTGGCGAATTCTCCGAAAGCACAATATCGTTGGCCGACTATGTGGGCGAGTCTGTTATCTTGCAGTTTTATGCCACGGCCAACTACGGCTCTGGAGCAATCTTCATAGACGATGTGACGGTAAAGAAGGCCCCCACCTGCTACAAACCCACAGCTGCGGAGGCTACCAACATCAGTCAGAACAGTGCCACCCTCACCTGGACGCCTGATCCACGTAACGCTTCGGGCGGTTCGTACACCATCAGGGTTGTAACAGAAGGTGAGCAGGTTGTTGCTGAGAATATTGAAGGAACCAGTTATCAGCTTTCAAATCTGTATGCCGGAGCTTCACATTTATATAGAATATATACCAACTGTGCTGCAGTGGATGAGAATGTTGACTATGTCGAGGTGAGTTTCACTACCTTGGCCGACTGTCCGGCACCTGTCCTTGCAGCAAATGGTGTCACCAATGTCACCGCCCATGAGGCCGATGTGGCATGGACCGGCTACCAGCAGAACGACAGCTATGTTGTAAGCTACAGGACTAAGGCGTACTTCGACGGCACCACAGAGGAGTTTGGCACAACGATTCCCTCTGGCTGGACAATGTACACAGGTCTGTTGAATGGAACTACCGCCACGCTGTCTTCTGCTACCTACGGTTGGAGTTTCGGTACTGGCAATGGTGTATTTGACAACCATGCCAGAGTCAATATTTATGGCAATTATCAAAGGTGGCTTGTCACGTCTGAAATGACAATTCCTGCCAATGCTGTAATGAACTTCGACATTGCGTTGACCGCCTATAGTGGTAACCTGTCAGCCCCGGCAACCACTGGTACCGATGATCGGTTTGTGGTGCTACTTTCGAACGATAACATGGCCACATGGACTACTTTGCGCGAGTGGAACAACAGTGGATCTAACTATGTATATAACAATATTCCTTATACAGCTGCCGGAGAGAGTGTTTCCATAGACCTCAGTAGCTATTCCGGTCAAACTGTGAATATCGCCTTCTATGGTGAGTCAACAGAAAGCAATGCCGACAACAACCTGCATATTGACAACATAGCCATTGGAAGCAACATTTCTGCCGGCCAGTGGCAGACAGTTAATGTCACCTCTACTTCGACCACCCTCAGCGGTCTTGATGCAGAGACACAGTATGAGGTGACGGTGAACGGTGTGTGCGGACAAGACATGGAGAATGATGGTAGCGACACTGTGAGCTTCACCACCCTGATTGCATGTCCCGTACCCACGGCACTGACAGTTAGCAATATAACAACCAACAGTGCACAGCTGAACTGGACCGAGAACGGCACCACCAGCGAATGGTATATCATGGTCAATGGTAATCAGGAGTATACTAGTACAAAACCATACACACTGACAGGCCTCACCGATAATACCAACTATACGGTGAAGGTTAAGTCCGACTGCTCGGGTAACAATGACGGCGATAGCGAATGGAGCGATTCCATTACCTTCGCCACCCTGCCTGCCTGCTCGCCCGTTACCAACCTGACTGCTACCAATATCACCAGCAATGGTGTGACCCTCACATGGACTGATGATATCAATGGAAATGTTACATATAATATATATAATGGCCAGATGCTCTATGGCAGCACTGCTGAAGGAGTGAAGACCATCACCTTTGATACCCTCACCGACAACCACGAATACACCTTCACCGTTGTGGCCAACTGCGGTGTCGCAGAGGCCGCCGGCGTCGATGTCAACTTCAGGACCAAGTGCCAGACCATGGCACTGCCTTATGTCACCGGCTTTGAGGATAATGACGGCACGGTGAGTTGCTGGGAGCTGGTGTCGAACAACACAGCAAACGCCGTATCCGTTGTTGACCACAATAATCGCAAGGCTCTTCGTTTCTCGTCGTTTAGTTCGGCAAGCGACTACAACCAGTATGCCTACTCGCCAGTGTTTGCTACCAGCAACAGTCCCTTGGTTTTGGAGGCCAAATATTCCACCTATGGCAGCAGCGATAAGTTGAATTTCGGATTTACGCAGGTTATCAATGCCGCTCCGAGCAGCTATATCTGGGATTCTGTCCAATATAACACTACTAGCCAGAACGTTCAGGCAACCTATAGCCGCGTTCTGCCGGTTGGCACCACGCAGGTGGCCATACATTATTACGGCGATTATTCCTACTACGCATGGGTCGACTCTATCACCGTGCGCGAGGCACAGCAGTATCAGGTGTACGCCAGTGCGCAGCCTGCCGTTGCTTCCAACGGTATGGTGACCGGCTATGGTCTCATCTATGAACTGTCGGCTGTCACCCTCACAGCTCCAGAGCCCAACACAGGCTACTATTTCGTTGGCTGGAAAGAGGATGGCAATATCGTCTCTACCGACAATCCTTATGTATTCACCCTCACCGGCGCCCGTACGCTCGTTGCTCAGTACGACAGCCTGACCTACAACCTCACTGCCACTTGCGACCAGACTATGGGTAGGGTGAGTCCTGCCGACACCACCGTCAAGTACAACCGTCCGGTGAATTTCGTGGCCACGCCGAACACCTGCTACGAGTTCGTGCAGTGGAACACCGCCAGCGGCGACTCGGTGACCAACACCCCCACTCTGACTGTCAACGGTACAGCTAATGCAGGCTATACCGCCGTCTTCCGCCAGCGTTCCATCACCGGCGACACCGCCGCTGTGGCTTGCGATGAGTTTGACTGGTACGAGCATGAGAACCTAACCAACAGCAGCAACAACCTGACGCACACCTTCGTGAACGAGAATGGCTGCGACTCGGTTGTGACGCTGAACCTGACCATTAACAAGAGCAATGCCGGTGACACTACCGTGGTGGCCTGCGACAGGTACACCTGGATCAACCAGGTGACCTACAACGCCACTCCTGCCGACAACCCGACCTTCACGCTGCCGAGCGCTAACGCTTGGGGTTGCGACAGCACGGTGACCTTACACCTTACTATTAATAACAGCACCACCGGCATCGACAATCAGACGGCTTGCGACAGCTACGAGTGGATCAACGGCCGCACCTACACCGCCAGCAACGACACCGCAATGTACATGCTGACCAATCTCGCCGGCTGCGACTCGGTTGTCACCCTGAACCTGACCATCAACTACAGCAACAGCGGTGACACCAACGTGGTTGCTTGCGACCAGTACACATGGATCAACCAGGTGACCTACACCTCCACTCCCGTCACCGCCGCCCCGACCTTCACGCTGCAGAATGCCAACGCTTGGGGTTGCGACAGCACGGTGACCCTGAACCTGATCATCAACAACAGCAGCACCGGCGACACTACCGCCGTGGCCTGCAACGAGTATGAATGGTACGAGCACACCAACCTCACCAGCAGCAGCGACAACCTGACGCACACCTTCACCAACATGTACGACTGCGACTCGGTTGTGACGCTGCACCTGACCATCAACAATAGCAATCTCGGCGACACCAGCGTGGTGGCCTGCGACCAGTACACGTGGATCAATCAGGTGACCTACACCTCCACTCCCAATGTACCTCCGACCTTCACGCTGCCGAGTGCCAACGCTTGGGGTTGCGACAGCACGGTGACCTTATACCTTACTATTAATACCAGCACCACCGCCACCGACAACCAGACGGCTTGCGACAGCTACGAGTGGATAAACGGTCGCACCTACACCGCCAGCAACGACACCGCAATGTACATGCTGACCAATGCCGCTGGCTGCGACTCGGTTGTCACCCTGAACCTTGTCATCAACAACAGCAGCACCGGAGACACCACCGTAGTGGCTTGCGACGAGTACACATGGATCAATCAGGTGACCTACACCTCCACTCCCGTCACCGCCGCCCCGACCTTCACGCTTCAGAACGAGGCCGGTTGCGACAGCACGGTGACGCTGCACCTGACCATCAACCACGGAGACCATGTCGCCGTGAGCGCCGTGGCCTGCGAGAGCTACGAGTGGTACGGTGAGACTTTGACCCAGAGCGGTGACAACTACGTGCACCAGTATACCAACGCCGACAACTGCGCCAGCGACAGCACCCTGACGTTGACCATCAATAATAGCACCACCGGCGACACCACCGCTGAGGCCACTGGCAGCTTCGATTGGTATGAGCACACCGGTATCACCGAAAGCACCGAGCAACTCACCCACACCTTCGTCGCCGCCAACCAGTATGGTTGCGACAGTGTGGTGACACTGCACCTGAC
>JBGUZF010000020.1:0-12652 GCA_045222795.1 Bacteroidales bacterium | reverse complement strand
ATGGCAAAAGAGAGTTTCTTCAAGCGTTTCCCTTGGGTGCTGCACCTGCTGCTGATGCTCGGCGTCACAATGGTGATACTGGTGCTGGTGTTTACCTTCATCAAGATTTATGCCCGTCAGGGACAGGAATACCAGCTGCCCGACGTGGTGGGCAAAAATATCGCCGAACTGCAGGCCGACAACCCCATAGAGCTCGACGTGGTGGTGATGGACTCCATCTTCCGCCCCGGGCAGGAAGGCGGCCTCATCCTGACGCAGGACCCCAAGGCCGGCACACTGGTGAAGAAAGGCCGCAAACTGTATATCACCATGACGGCCTACACCCCCGAGGATGCCGTGCTGCCCGAACTGGCGGGCCTCACGGTGCGTCAGGCCGTGAGTGAACTGATGGCCGAAGGCCTCGAGGTGGGCTCGCTGAAGTTTGTGGAAGATCCTTACAAGAATATCATAGTCGACCAGACCTGCAAGGGCAAAGCCGTGTATGCCGGTCAGCAGATAGAGCGCGGCTCGGTTATAGACCTCATAGTGGGCATGGGCGACAGTACGGGACGCAGCGTGGTGCCCTTCGCCATAGGCAAGACACGCGAGAAGGCGCGGCGCGATATCGTGTCTGTGTCGCTCAACGTGGGCCGCGAGCATTTCAACGGCGTGAAGCACCGCGAGACGGCGGTGGTGTACCGTCAGGAGCCCGACTATACGGGTGTTTCGAAATACCCCTACGGCACCGAGGTGGAGCTGTGGTATATCGACGAGGACAAGACTGACGTGCAGAAGATGGTGAGCGAGTTCAAGGTGGACTCGAGCAAGATTGAAGATCCGAACTTCATCAACGACGGGCGTCCGACACCTGAGGAGATAGACGAAAACGACATGTGGTCGTGGTAGAGAGGGTACATAGGCTGATTGCGCGTGCGGTGCTGGCGGTGTGGCTGCTGGCGCCTGTGGCTGCGCAGTGCCAGGAAGTGCTGCTGCCGGCCTCGTGGCAGGGGTACTCTGTATATGCCAAGAGTGCTGCCACCGAGGTGACACTGCCCTTCTTCGACGACTTCTCGGACTATAATGGCGTTCCGGCGGCGGACCGGTGGGCCGAGAGTGGCGCACTGGTGAACACAGGCTTCGGCAACAGGCCCCCGACGGTGGGCATGCTGACCCTCGACGCCTACGATGCCGACGGCAGACTATACCCGCAGGCCACCACGTCGCTCTTCCCGGCCGACACGGCCATGTCGCTGCCTTTGCGGCTCGACTCGCTGACGGCGGGGGACTCGGTGGTGCTTAGTTTCTACTATCTGCCGGGCGGCGGCAGCGGCAACCTGTGGGAGAGAATAGGCGACACCCCCGACGGTCAGGACTCGCTGTTCCTCGATTTCTATGCCGCGGCCGACAGCCAGTGGCACACTGTGTGGAGTCGAGGCGGAGTGAGCGAGGACAGTCTGATAGCACAGACGGGCCTCAGCTGGCAGTATGTGGCTGTGGCTGTCAGCGACAGCATGTACTTTGACTCGACTTTCCGCTTCCGTTTCCGCAACTACTGCTCGCTGCAGGACAACGGCAAGCCCGGCATGGCCGGCGGCGGAGACCAGTGGAACATAGACTATGTGGTTGTGGACCGAGGACGCGACGCGGCGGCTGCGCCTGAGTTCCGCGACGTGGCTTTCGTGGCGCCGGCCCCATCGATGCTTGCGCACTACCAGGCTATGCCGGCACGGCAGTACAGGCCTTCGGAGATGGCACAGACGATAGGGATGACCATCACCAACCTTTACTCTTCGGCATTGGCCACGCAGTATAAATACGCCGTGGTGGACGGCGACGGCGACACGCTGTACCGCTACGACGGTGGCTACGAGAACGCCCCGGCTTTCCTGCCCGGCGGCAGCTACCAGACCGCTGCGGCGCATGCCGCGCCGGCGGTGGGCTACGCCTTTGAGACCGGCGACACGCCGCGCGAGTATACCATCGTGCACATGGTGCGCGAGGGTGTGGGCGGCGACGACTGGCAGCAGAACGATACGGTGCGCTTCACGCAGACGTTTGGCAACTACTACGCATACGACGACGGCACGGCCGAGAACGGCTACGGCCTCACGTCGACGGCCAGCCGCATCTATCTGGCGTGCCGCTTCGACCTCAATGTGAGGGACACGCTGACGGCCGTGGAGATGATGGTCAACCGCACCCTTGGTGCGCAGAACGAGGCAATACAGTTCTATCTCACGGTGTGGCAGGCCGACGAGGACGGCAAGCCCGGCGCGGTGCTCTACCGCGACGAGGAGCGGCGACGTCCCGTGGCGGGTGGCTTCGAGAGCTACGAGCTGGAACATGCCGTGGCGCTGGAGGGCAGCATTTTCGTGGGTTTCGAGCAGGTGGGTAACAACTATATCAATATCGGCTTCGACCGCAACACCAACAGTGCGGACCGCATATATTACCTGACTTCTACTGCATGGCAGCAAAGCATACTGAGCGGTTCGCTGCTGCTGCGTCCACGCTTCGGAAGCAGCGGCACGCAGGGTGTGGTAGAAGCCGTGGAGACGAGCCTGACGGTGTGGCCCAATCCCGCCTCGGAGAGGGTGCGCATCGGATGGGAGTGCCTCCAGTGGCAGCTGTATGACTGCCGTGGAAGCGTGCGCCTGATGGGCAGTGGCACCACGGTGGCTGTGGACGGACTGCCGTCGGGGGTGTATCTGCTGAAGGCTATGGCGCCGACGGGCGAGGCAAGGATGACGAAAATAATAGTTCAGCACTGATGGCCGACGAAGAACTGGAACTGGAAGAACAGCAACAGGAGCTGTACGAGCATCATCGCATCACGGTGGACCGTGGTCAGGAGATGCTGCGGATAGACCGGTACCTGCAGATGCGGCTGGAGGGTGTGTCGCGCACCAAGGTGCAGGCTGCAGTGAAGGCAGGCTGCGTGAAGGTGAACGACAGAGAGGTGAAGTCGAACTACCGCGTGAAGCCGTTGGATGTCATCACCGTGCTGCTGCCTGAGCCGCCACACGAGTTCGAACTTATTCCTGAGAAGATAGATTTCCCGATAGTGTATGAGGACAACGACGTGCTGGTGATTGACAAGCCGGCGGGGCTGGTGGTGCATCCCGGCGTGGGCAATTGGACGGGCACGCTGATGAACGGCCTGCTGTACTATCTGGGAGTGGACACCACGGTGGAGGCTCCGAAGAATGGCAGCTATCCCTATCTGGTGCACCGCATAGACAAGGACACCTCGGGTCTGCTGCTGGTGGCCAAGAACGAGGAGGCGCAGGTGGCGCTGGCGCGCCAGTTCTTCTATCACACCATAGAGCGCAAGTACAATGCCTTGGTGTGGGGCGACTTCGACGAGGACAGTGGCACGATAGTGGGCAACCTCGCCCGTTCGCCGAAAGATAGGCGTGTGATGTGTGTGTTTCCGCACGAGGAGGGTGTCCCCGAGGAGGAGCAGAAAGGCAAGCATGCCGTGACGCACTGGAAAGTGCTGGAGCGGTTCGGGTATGTCACACTGGTGGAGTGTGTGCTGGAGACCGGCCGCACGCACCAGATACGCGCCCACATGCAGCACATAGGGCATCCGCTGTTCAGCGATGCCTCATACGGTGGCGACGACATATTGAAGGGAACCACCTTCAGCCGCTACCGCCAGTTCGTTGAGAACTGCTTCGAGGTATGCCCGCGACAGGCATTGCACGCCCGGGTGCTTGGCTTCGAACACCCGACGACGGGTAAGCATCTGCACTTCGAGAGTGAGATGCCGGCGGATATGAAGCAATTGTTGGAAAGATGGAGGAACTATACGGTCAACTCCTAACTTCTAACTCCTAATTCCTAACAAAATCAGTATTCCCACATGTCTTCTCCGATATCGAAGACACGTTCTTCGATGGCCTCGGCTTCGAGCAGGGCATCCTGACCGGTGAGGTAGGTGCTGATGGTGCGGTTATAGCGGTTGCTCTCGCGGGTGATGAAAGCGTTGTAGAGTTGGTTGACGAAGACATAGTCCCACGACGGCTGGCCGACATCGTTGTTGCCGTCGAAGTAGGAGCTGTTGCGTGCGAGCACATTACGCACGAAGGGATTCTGCATGGGCACCCAGAAGATTGCGGCGCGACCCATGTAGATGTCGTCGCCTGAGGCGATGGAGCGGTAGACATCCTTGATAGGTGCCAGAGCCATACGGCGGGAGTCCTGACGGGTGTCCTGCTTGCCGATGAACCACACCTCGCGCAGGGAGTATTGTTTTATCTCGTAGCTCTCGAAAAAGTGCGGGCGGATATAGGTCTGGTAGAGTTCGTTGTCGTCTTCGTCGTAGCCTATCTCGAGGGTTATTGTGTCGGCCTTGGTGTAACGTTTGATAAACAGTTCGGCGTCGAGCGGTACCTTGAGCTCGTCGTCCTCGAAAATGGGAAGTTCGCCAGCCTCAAGTGCATTCCACAGGATGAATGCCAGGCTTATTTTGCCGGTGGGGTCTTCGCGCTCGATGGGGAAGAAGAAGTACTGGTTGAAAGATTCGTTAAGGTCGATGGTCTTCCAAATCGTGGTCGACCACACAACGTCGGACTCGCGTAGGAAGGGGTAGGGGATAGGCTTCTGCTGCGATTCCAGTCCGGTGGGGTAGAAATCGTTGGCGCCCTGGGCGAGGCATAGTGTCGCCCAGCAGCACAGCAACATTGTCAGCAGAGGCCTTTTCATCGGAAAGCAAAAGAAGAGTTAAGAGGCTGTGCTCTTAACTCTTCTCATAGTGTTTACAATAGGTGTAGCGTTGTTTTCAGATTAGTACTCCCACATGTCGCTCTCGATGTCGAAGATGCGCTCTTCAATCATCTGTGACTCATAGACGGCGTCTTGGCCTGTCAGGTAGTCGGCGATTTTACGGTTGAACTTGTTCGACTCGCGGGTGATGTAGCTCTCGAAGTAACGCTGGATGAAGATGTCATCGTAGGAACGTTCGGCAACTTCATTGTTTTCCTCGTAAGCATTGGCATTGACCAGTACGTTGCGGACACTCATGAAATCCATGGGGACCCAGAATGACTCGACAATGAGGTTCTCGCCGCTCTTGCTGGCACGTTCGAACATGAAGTTCATGCCGACGATGCGCACCTTCTGACGGGTATCCTGCTTGTCGATGTACCAGAATTCCTTAAGGTTGAGCTTCTTTGCCGTGGTGTTGAGGAAGCTGGGGATGATGGTGGTGTCTTTCATGACATACTCACCGTCCTCGTCCTCAACGGGCTGGCCGTCCTCGCCGATAACGTTGACCTGCTGAGTGTAGGGGGCACCGCTAAGGTTGAGGTAGGCTTTCTCCCATTCCTGAGGCACCTTCATGTCGTCGTCCTCATAGACCTCGAAGTCGCCATTGGCGGCAGCCTTGATGATGAGGTTGACGATGTTGATGCGGTTCTGGGTATTGCCTTCTTCTTCACGCTCGGTGGGGAAATAGAGATACTGGTTAAAGCTCTCGTTCATGTCGATACGGCGCCAGATAGTGGTCTTCCATACCACGTCGCTTTCGCGCAGGAAAGGATAGGGCATGGCTTTCTTGCCCACGACGATGCCGCGCTGGTAGAAGTCGTTGGGGTTGCGGCCGTCTTCAGCATCGATAATGCTCTGTGCCGTTACGGTAAAAGCAATCATTATTGCCAATACGCCAAACAAAACCTTTTTCATATTGTGTTAGTTTTTGAGTTTTACAATCCAGTCAATCTCCCTGGGTTTGCCGTCGGGCATCAGCACCTTGGCAGTGACAACGAGGTTGTCGCCGCGCGAGGCTTTCTTGATGGCCGACTGGATGTCGGGAGTAAATTTGTTGCCTTGGTTGCCAACGAACTGGCGTGTTCCGACCGAGAGGTCGAACGACAGCACCTTCATAGAGCCTTTCGGCACGCTGAACTCGAAGGAGGGGTTCTTCTGGGCGATAACATAGATATCGCCAGTGGTGAAGTCCTTACGAGCGGCATTGGAGGAACCAGACTTGTGGATACCAATCATGAGGTCGGGGTTGGGAATATCCTTGACCTTGAATTTGTAGGTGGCCACACGGGTAACCTTCTTGTCGATGGTGGCATCAACAAAGACGTTGACGTTCTTGGCACCAGGGGTTGGTTTGATGATGTAGTGACCAACGCCATCGGGGCTCGAGGTGAGGGTACCACCTTCAATCGAAGCGTTGAGGTTCTTGGTCTCGACACCCGAGGCGGAGACGGTGATGGGGTTCTCAAGACCGGCATACACAACCTGCATCTTGTCGAGCATGACGACGCCGGTAGGTTCGGCGACGGTATAATGTTCGGTGATTTCAAGTTCGGTATCGCCGTCTGGACCTTTCACGATGGCCTTACCAGTGACCTTCTGTGTACCGATGGTGTTGCACACGACGCTGTAGTGTGCTGAACCGGTGTCGGAACTGTAAATCTCCTTGCCGCCCATGTTGAGGATGAACTTCTGCTTGGAGTCGTAGGCACCGACATATACGTCGGTCTCGAAGGTGCCACCCTGCAGGATATAGGTCGATTTCGGACGCGAGATAAGTATCATATCGCTGAACGAGTGGTCGCCCTTGCTCACCTGCTTGTAGAGCATGTTGACGGCGTCGAACTCGGTGTTCATGGTCTCAGCCTTCATCCGGATGAGGGTAATCAGACCGGCACCGGCAACGACCTCGTCGAAGTTTTTCTCTTCCCAAGTGACCTCTTTCTTGTCCTTGTTCAGGAAGCGCTTCTCGACATCGAACGGGTAGTTGACTTTAGAGGAGTCGTCGCCCAGGATGCGTTTCACCTCCTCGCGGTAGGCTATGACCTTCTCTTTCAGGACCTCGGCATACTTGATGCCACCAGTCGAAGCACCGGTAACGAAGAATTTGGGAGCTTCGTGTGTATCATCAAGACCTTTCTCCATCCATGAGAAACCGCCTATTTGAAGGGCTACCTTAAGACTATCGGGGTTGATAGTGCCGTCGGCATTCTTGATTTTTACCTTTCTCTTTAGTTTAGGATTAGTAATATCGGTGATGATCTCAGCCTCGTCGCCTGAAATCTTGCCGATGAACTCATATTCCAGACTGTCGATGAAGCCCTCCAGCTCTTTTGAGAGAGCCTTCACCTGCTGAGCCTTGTCGTACGACTCTTTCACCTTGTCCGGGCTGTTGGTCAAGGCAATGTCAAAGTTGGTGTAGGTGTCGTCCAGCTTGGTCTGAAGGTTGATGTTTGAGTTCGTCATTGCTGTACCTACGGAGCGGAAGCCTTCCACCACCTCTGCCGACACGTTAAGTGCCAACATGGCGGTGTACACGAGGTACATCATCGTAATCATCTTTTGTCTCGGGGTTTCCGGACAGTTTGTTGCACCCATTGTCTATTCCTTTCTTTTAGTTACACGTTTTAGTTTTTGTAATACGTGTGTCGGATTAGATGCGGGTCTGCATGGCTGCCAGCATGTTGCCGTAGACGTTGTTCAGCTCGGAGACCTTGCGGGTCAGGGCGTCGACTTGCTCTTTGTATTTGGTGATGCCTTCTGCCGAATCGCTGAAGTTGGTCAGCATGGTGGCCATCTTCTCCTCGAACTCCTTGTTGAGGTTCATCTGCGTGGCGGCGTTGTTTATCTGCATCTCGTACATGGCGTTGATGCTGCTCAGGCTTGCCGACATCTTCTTCATCTCGTCGACATAGCTGACCTCGCCGCTGAGCGACTTGGCGGTCTCCTGGTAGATGGTGCTGAGGGTCGAGATAGCCTCGGGGGCACCCTGCATGCTCTCAAGCAGCTTGCCAGCCTGACCGGCGACGCTGTCCAGGTTGTTGACGAACTTGTCGCTGGCGGTGGCCACATTGGCCATATTGTTCATCGAGTTGGCACTCTCGGCGAGGTTCTGCATACCCTGGCCGAGGCGATCCATAAGTTCGGGGCTGATATTGGCGTCTTTGAGCATTTGGTCGAGTTTCGCGCTGAGGGGGTCTTTGCTGACAGCCTCTTCCACAACCTCGATGGGGTTGCCGTTCTCGTCGAGTTCGGGCTCAAGTTCGCTCTCCTCGCTCATGCCGGCCAACTCAGGATATACAAGGCTCCAGTCCCACTCTTTGTGGGGCGGCTCGAAGGCCGAGAGGAAGAAGATGACGGTCTCAGTACCCATACCTGCGATAAGCATGATGTTAGCGCCAGGCCAGTGCATGATTTTGAACAGAGCACCGATAATAACGACTGCTGCACCCCAACCATAGAGTTTAGCCATGAAGTTCTTGTACGCTTTGCTGCGGACCAAATTGTCTATGAAGCTCATAATTTTGTGGTTTTATGTGTTTGCTTATTATGTGTATTCTATTAAATATATTTTTATTAGCGAGCCACGTTGGAGGCGGTACGGAGATTGTCGCCCTTAACACGGCCAAGGTAAGGCATCACGCAACGGAAGCCGATGTAGCACTTGGCGGTGTCCATGAACTCGTAGGTGCGGGTCTGGACCTGGATGAAGTATTTCTGATCCTTCCAGCTGCCGCCGCGAACCACTTTGCGCTTCATGGCCAGCGGGTCGTCGTCTTTGGCGTCGTAGTTGTAGTACGGGGTCACGGCATTGGCCACCTGATAGGTCGACTCGTTGTAGGCGTCGAGGCACCACTCGCTGACGTTACCGGCCATGTCGTACAGACCGTAGTCGTTCGGGGCATAGTGACCGACCATGAGGGTCTTCACACCACCGTCGTCGTCATAGGCACCCTTGAGGGGCTCGTAGTTTGCCAGGAAGCAGCCGTTCGGGTTGCGCACGTAGGGACCGCCCCAGGGATAGCTCTGGCTGGCGATACCGCCACGGGCAGCGAACTCCCATTCGCTCTCCGTCGGCAGACGGAAATCGTTGAGGATGCTGTAGTCGATGTTCTCAAGGTGCTGGTTCAGCATGTTGCTGCGCCACACGCAGAAGGCCTTGGCCTGACGCCAGCTGACACCAACCACGGGGTAGTTGTCGTAGGCGGGCGACGAGAAATAGCTGCGGGTGAAGTCTTCGTTCATGCTGTAGGCATAGTCGTGAACCCAGCAGAGAGTGTCAGGATAGATGTTGATGTACTCGCGCTGAATCTGGCTCGAACGGTTGTTCAGACCTTTGGGGCGCACAGCAAAGCTGGTGCCGCGGTGTTCGCTCTTGCCGGCAACACCGTTTTCCTTCTTGGCCACAGCCTGATAGTCGATGTAATAATACTCGTAGTTCATCTTCGACACGTCGACCACGCGGCGGTGGTTGATGTCGATGAGATAGTAGCCGCCGTCAATCAGAGCCTGACGCACGTCGGCGTCGGCATAGTTGATTTTGGCCTTGCGGTTCAACTGCGGGGGATCGAGGGGTTCGCCATAGGCGTCTTCCTCAATCAGGAAACCGTCGATACCGGCTTCGCCAAGGATGCGGCGTGCCACAGAGTCGCGCACGTCAGCCACAAACTGGCGGTATTCGTTGTTGGTGATTTCGGTCTCGTCCATGAAGAACGACTCAATCTGCATCTTGCGGGGCTGGGTGGTGGTCTCGCTGCCGTAGGTCACGTTTTGCGTACCTGCACCCATGGTGTAGTTGCCCTGATTAATGAAGACCATACCTCTGAGGTCGATGTCTTCAAAGTAGGGACGGTCGTTCATTCCTACCAACTCTCCGTTGTTGGAAGTGCCGCAACTTACCATAAGGGCAGCCGAGGCGGCGAGCATGAAAAACAGCTTCTTCATATTGTTAAATGTTTTATATTGTTCTTAAACGCGGATTTGTTAAAAATGTTACATTATTAAATATATTTAACGCAAATATAGTGTGTTGCCCGACACGGTGGGAGGCCGTTTCGGCACACTGATTTGGAATGCCAGATTGAGGTATAACTCCAGCGAGCCGATGCTGCGGCCGTTGGCGAAGCCCAGCTTCGAGGTGGTGATGTCGTAGGCCACGCCGACCTGCATGATCTTCAGGAAATTGACGCCGGCCATGAAGTTGACGGCATCGCCCCAACGATAGCCGAGACCGGCCCAGAAGATATTCTCGTAGTCGAGCAGGCAGGCTAAGTCGAGCTGGAACACCGCGAAGTTGGAGGTCTTCAGCAGCGCCGACGGCTTTACCTTCAGCGAGGGGTTGTAGGGGAATGTGTATTCGTAGCCTCCCATGAGGTATAGGTTGCGTGAGTTCTGCAGGTAGAGGTTGTCGCTCTTGGCGCCCAGCAGGTTCTTCACAGAAAGACTCAGGTAGTATTTTCCCGGTACCTGATAATAGATACCTGTCGAAAGGTCAATCAGGAAGTCGGACTCGTCTCGGCCGTTTACAAGCGGGTCGCTAGTAGAACTTACGGGGTTGCCCGGGTCACCGGTCATGTCGTCGGGACCCACGAGGTGGCTGCCGTCGAACTTGTAGTTCTGTAGGTCTGCCTCAATACCAGCCGCCAAGGTGCCGGCGCCCCAGAAGATGCGGAAGGCATAGTCGAGTGCAATAGTTGTATTGGTGTGGAAACCTAATTTCTCAGAGGTGAAGTTGAGTCCCAGACCTCCGTGCAGCCAACGCACCGGCATGTCGAAACTGAACAATATGTCGGTGGGAGTAGAACCGGCCTCGCCGCCAGCCACCGACGGCTGCAGTTTCAGACCGAGCCATTGGTTGCGGTAAAGGATGGTGGCTTCTATGTTACCCGAACTACCTGCATAGGCGGGGTTATAACTGAGACGGTTGAACATGAAATGCGTGTACTGGCCCTCGTTTTGTGCCTGTACTGTGGACAAAAATAGCACAAATACCACCAAAAATGACGTCATTTTTGGCATCCTGACCATGTTATTTTGTCTATTTAGTGTCGCCACAACGGCTTGTTATTTAGTCTACTATAGCGTTATAGACCCGATTTTACCCCATAATGGGCTACTCGGGTTTGAATGTGCAAAGATAATAATATTTATTTAATTAGCGAAAAAAAAGTTTGTTTTTTTTATTCACAGGGTTTTACCTTACCTTGTTTAAACGTCCTTCGCAGGGCTCTGCACAGCTCGTCGGCGTTGCTTTTCGGCAGCCTCAATTCGAGGGTAAGCTGCAACGTTTCATCCTCGAGGGTTTCTATAAGCACTTTGTCGCGGTAAATCTCGGGCAGCTTCTCTATCATCGCCAGGGCTTCGCCATGTGTGGCGACAATGCCGAGGTCTATGTCGTATTTGGACTCTTTGGTGATGGAACTGTGTGTCAGGACAGGCTTCCCCTGCTTTTGTGGCTTCGCTTCTTCGGCTTTCTCGGGCGTGGCTTTCGCCACTGCGGGTTTTGCCGTCTCCTTTGCCGTCGTGTCGGGAACTGGCGTTGTGGAACCCGGCGCAGGGTTCAGGCGCGAATAGACGCTGTCGAACATCGTCTCCTGTGCCGCCCAGCGCTCGTACCAGTCGCCTTGCAGCAGCCGCACGTTGACGGGCTGCATGCCCTTGATTCCTATGGCGTTGGCGGCACGGTGGCTCAGGTCGAACACGCCGCGCTTGGGGCAGCGGTCGTTGACTCTCACTATCACCTGCATGCCGCTGTTGCGGTTGGTCACCATCACGTAGGTGCCCAACTTTATCTTCCAATGTGCTGCGGTGAATTTGTTCTGGTCGAATATCTCGCCGTTGGCTGTCTTGCGCCCTTCGAAGCGGTCGTGGTAGTAGGTGCCTTTGTTGGGGTACTCGGTGACGGTGTCGTCGCTTGAATAGTTCTGCGCCCATAGGGAAGTGAAAAGTGAAAAGTGAAAAGCGAGAAATGTGCTTGCGCAAATTACAAGCATAATCTTTGTTGCTATGGAGATTTCAATTTTCAATTTTCAACTTTCAATTTACCATATTACCGCGTCTGGGTGGAACCATTGGCCGTGCAGGCGCAATACCTGTTCTATCACGTCGCGCACGCATCCGCGACCGCCTTCGTATAAGGATACGTAGTCGACCATCTCTTTAATCTCTACCGCGGCGTCGGCGGGACAGGCGCTGACGCCAGCTCGCCGAAGTATCGGGTAGTCGGGAAGGTCGTCGCCCATCACGAGAACCTCTTCCTCTTTCAGGCCGTTCTCTTTCAGGAAGCGCTCGTAGGTTTCTATCTTGTTGCCGCAACCCGTGTAGCATTGTGTCACGCCGAGCATGGCCATACGGTTGTCGATGCTCAGCGACGTGGCGCCGCTGATTACCGCGATGGTGTAGCCTTTCTTCACGGCATACTGCACCGCGAAGCCGTCTTTGATGTTGCCGCAGCGCACGGCCTCTTTGTCGGCATATACCCACACGTCGCCGTTGGTCATCACGCCGTCGAAGTCGAACACGAAGGCCTTTATCTTGTGTAGTTTCTCCTTGTAATTTATCATAAACTTAACACTAAACACTTAACACTGAACCCTATGGTTTTGCCATATCAATCATCTGCTCGTACACCATCCTCCATCCTTTCCAACCGAACAACTCGCCGAGGTTCTGGTTGTGCACTATGCAGCAGAAGTTTCCGCCCACCTCGCGCACGTCGGCTATCAGGTTGCGGTAGGCCTCCACAGCTTGGTCTGGCGTCAGCTTCATGTATTTCTGCAGCGTGGTGTCCATTACGCAAAAGGGGTGTATCGTCAGCTCCGTCTCCATGTCGCGCTCCAGGTCGTAGAAGGGGAACGGCACGCTGATGCCGGCGCGGAAACCTATGGTGTCGGCATAGCCCATG